>NZ_JBICCO010000035.1:0-60524 GCF_043119405.1 Achromobacter sp. 413638 | reverse complement strand
TATGGCAAGTTCTCCATCGACGCCAACGGCAACTGGAAGTACGAGCTCAACAACAGCGATCCCAAGGTCCAGGCCCTGGGCGCCGGCGAGAAGCTGACCGAGACCTTCACGGTCACCACCGCCGACGGCACCACCGGCACGGTCACCATCACCGTCAACGGCACCAACGATAAGCCGACCATCGGCGGCGTGGCCACGGGCGATGTCAAGGAAGACGGCACGCAGGAAGTGTCGGGCCAACTGACCAAGACCGACGTGGACGTCAACGACAAACACACCTGGTCGGTCAACGACAACGGCAAGGGCCAGTACGGCACCTTCTCGGTCGACACCAACGGGAAGTGGACCTACAAGCTGGACAACGACAGCGCCCAGGTCCAAGCCCTGAAGGAAGGTCAGAAGGTCACCGACACCATCACCGTGACCGTCGACGACGGCCATGGCGGCACCGCCACCCAGGTCGTCACCGTCACCATTACCGGCACCAACGACGCCGCCGTCATCACCCCGAGCAAGCCGGGCGACGACGCCGGTTCGGTCACCGAAGACAAGGTCTATACGGCCAACGGCAAGCTCAACGTCACCGACAAGGATGCCGGCGAAGCCTCGTTCAAGCCCCAGACCGACTTCAAGGGCGATCACGGCAAGTTCTCGATCGACGCCAACGGCAACTGGAAATACGAGCTTGACAACGCCGATCCCAAGGTCCAGGCCCTGGGCGTGGGCGAGAAGCTGGTCGAGACCTTCGAGGTCGTCACCGCCGACGGCACCAAGGGTACCGTCACCGTCACCATCAACGGCACCAATGACGCCCCGACCATCGGCGGCGTGGCTGCGGGCGCGGTGAAGGAAGACGGCACGACCACGGTGTCCGGCCAACTGACCAAGAGCGACGTCGACACCAACGACACCCATACTTGGTCCATCGCCAACAACGGCAATGGCCAGTATGGCAAGTTCACCGTCGACCAGACCGGCAAGTGGACCTACGTGCTCGACAACAAGAGCGCCCAGGTCCAGGCCCTGGCCGAAGGCCAGAAGGTCACGGACACGATCGTCATCACCGTCGACGACGGCAAGGGCGGCAAGGCCACGCAGACCGTCACCGTCGAGGTCACCGGCACCAACGACGCGCCGACCATCGGCGGCACCGCCACCGGCGCGGTCAAGGAAGACGCGGTCGTCAACACCACTTCCGGCCAGCTGACCAAGACGGACGTGGATACGAACGACGTCCACACCTGGTCCGTCGCCAACAACGGCAATGGCCAGTACGGCAAGTTCACCGTCGACCAGACGGGCAAGTGGACCTACACGCTGGACAACAGCAACGCCAAGGTCCAGGCCCTGGCCGAAGGCCAGACGGCGACCGACACCATCATCGTCACGGTCAATGACGGCAAGGGCGGCACGGCGACCCAGGAAATCACCGTCACCATCACCGGCACCAACGACGCCCCGACCATAGGCGGCGTGGCCACCGGCGCAGTGACGGAAGATGCCGCCGTCACCACCGTAACGGGCCAGCTGACCAAGACGGACGTCGACGCCACCGATACGCACACCTGGAGCATTGCCAACAACGGCAACGGCCAGTACGGCAAGTTCACGCTCGATCAGACTGGCAAGTGGACGTACGTGCTGGACAACGGCAGCACCAAGGTGCAGTCCCTGGCCGCGGGCCAGACGGTCACCGACACCATCACCGTCACGATCAGCGACGGCAAGGGCGGCACGGCGACCAAGGACATCACTATCACCATCACGGGCGCCAATGACAACCCGACCATTGGCGGCGTCGCCACCGGCGCGGTGAAGGAAGACGGCACGCTGACGACCGCCGGCCAGCTGACCAAGAGCGACATCGACACGAACGACACCCACACCTGGTCCATCGCCAACAGCGGCAATGGCCAGTACGGCAAGTTCACGCTCGACCAGACCGGCAAGTGGACCTACACGCTGAACAATGGCGATGCCAAGGTCCAGGCCCTGACCGAAGGCCAGCAAGTCACCGACACCATCACCGTCACGGTCAATGACGGCAAGGGCGGCACGGCGACCCAGGAAGTCACCGTCACCATCACCGGCACCAACGACATCGCCAAGATCACCGGCCAGTCCACCGGCGCGGTGATCGAGGACAAGACGCTGATCTCGTCCGGCAAGCTGACGGTTTCGGACGCCGACGCCGGCCAGAGCAGCGTCGTCGCCCAGACCAACGTCGCCGGCAAGTACGGCACGTTCACGATAGACGCCAACGGCAACTGGACCTACACGCTGAACAACAGCCTGAAGGAAGTGCAGGATCTGCGCGCCGGCCAGGTGCTGAAGGAGACCTTCCCCGTTTCCTCCGCCGACGGCTCGGCCACTCAAAACGTCATTGTCGATGTGGTCGGCACCAACGACGCGCCGGTGGCCGCCGACAACGCCACCAGCGTGGACGTGGGCGCCAGCCACACGTTCAACATCGCCGAGTTCAACTTCAACGACGGCGCCGAAGGCAACAACCTGCAGAGCGTGATCATCACGCGCCTGCCGACCGACGGCACGCTGACGCTGAACGGCCAGCCGGTCACGGCGAACACCGCGATCTCGGTCGCTGATATCGCCGCGGGCAAGCTGGTCTACACGCCGTCCGCCTCGGGCCAGGACACCTCGTTCGGCTTCCAGGTTCGCGACGACGGCGGCACGGCCAACGGCGGCAAGGACTTGTCGGGCGACTACAACTTCGCCATCAAGACCAACAACCTCATCTCGGGCGGCAACGAGGGCAGCGGCACCGGCACCAATCCGCCGATCAACGGCGGCAGCGGCGACGACGTCATCCTTGGCGACAAGGGCGGCACGGTGACCACGGTCGAACCGGGCAAGAACTACAACATCGCGCTCGTCGTCGATACGTCGGGCAGCATGGACAACGCGTCCGGCACGAAGGGCATGTCGCGCATGGATCTCACCATCGCCGCGCTGAAGAACCTGGCCAACGGCCTGGCGAAGCACGACGGCGTGGTGAACGTGACATTGATCGGCTTCGAGTCGACGGCCAGCAGCCTGAAGACCATCAACGGCCTGAATGCGAGCAATGTCGGCATCCTGATCTCGGCCATCGAAGCCCTGTACGCCAACGGCGGCACCAACTACGAAGGCGCCTTCAAGGAAGCGCTCAAGTGGTTCAACAGCCAGCCCACGACGTCCAACGGCAAGACGTTCGAGAACGTCACCTACTTCCTGACGGATGGTGATCCGACCTTCAGCAACAGCGGCAGCAACGGTGGCTGGAACGGCGGCAGCACGACGGACTACAAGGACATGAAGGATGCCGTCGATGCCTTCAAGGGCCTGAGCGGCAAGAGCACCGTGCACGCCATCGGCATAGGCTCGGGCGTCAATGAGGGCTACCTGAAGTACTTCGACAACACGAAGGTCACCGGAACGGGCACGCTTACCGATTGGGGATATTGGCAGCCCATCACCGGCCCCGTCGGCCAGCCCCAGATCGTCAACACCGCCAGCGAACTGGCCGCCGCGCTGCAAGGCGGTTCGTCCAGCACGGATCCCGCCGCTGTCGGCAACGACATCATCAACGGCGGCGCCGGCAACGACATCATCTTCGGCGACACCATCAACACCGATGGCAACGTCCTGGATTGGAGCAAGGTGGCTGGCGGCCGTCCCGCCGACCTGCCGCAAGGCGCCGGCCTGGCCGCGCTGGACAAGTTCCTTGAGCTGACCCTGGGACACAAGCCCACCGCGGGCGACCTGTACCAGTACATCAAGGACCACCACGCCGACTTCAACGTGACCGATGATCCGCGCGGCGGGGATGACACCATCCACGGCGGCACGGGCAACGACATCATCTACGGCCAGGGCGGCAACGACACCCTGTACGGCGACGATGGCAATGACATCATCTACGGCGGCGCGGGCGACGACAAGCTGTACGGCGGCGACGGCGACGACAAGCTGTATGGTGGCACCGGCAACGACTACCTGGAAGGCGGCAACGGCAACGACCTGCTGGTCGGCGGCAAGGGCGACGACACGCTGGTCGGCGGCGCCGGCAGCGACACCTTCAAGTGGGAGCTGAACGACCAGGGCACGACGGCCAAGCCGGCGGTGGACACGATCAAGGACTTCTCGATCGCCAAGCCGACCGATGGCGGCGACATCCTGGATCTGAAGGAACTGCTGGTCGGCGAGAAGGACAGCACGCTGACCCAGTACCTGAACTTCCACAAGGAAGGCAACAACACGGTCATCGACGTCAACACCAAGGGCCAGCTCGCTGCCCAGGGCGCTGACCAGAAGATCGTGCTGGAGAACGTCGACCTGACGCAAGGCGGCCAGCTCAACAACCAGGCCATCATCAATGACCTGCTGCAGAAGGGCAAGCTGAACGTCGACCACAGCTAAACCGTAGTACGCAGTACCCGGGGGAGGGGTTGGCCGGATTCGGCCTCCCCTCCCCCTGCATTTTTTCGACGGATGTCGCCAGTAGTAACGCGAAAAATGTGAAAATCCGTTTCATGCCATCGACCCGCCGTTTCCGCGTCGCGCTGAACCTGTGCCGATTGGCTTTGCTCTGTCTGGTCTGCATCTGGGGCGGCTCGTTCGCCCTGGAGATCAACGCCGACAAGCTGCAAAGCCTCTCGGCCAGCCGCTATGGCTCCAAGGGCGCGAAGGCGGTGGCCAGCTGGCTGCAATTGCTGCGCGGCCCGCTGCCGCCGGCCGAGCGCGACAAGCTGACGCTGGTCAACGACTTCTGGAACCGTTCGGTGATGTCCGGAGAGGACTCCGTGATCTGGGGCCAGCCCGACTACTGGGCCACGCCGCTGGAATCGCTGGGCAAGGGCGCCGGGGACTGCGAGGACTATGTCATCGGCAAATACTTCTCCTTGCTGGCCATGGGCGTGCCGGCCAACAAGCTGCGCTTCATCTACGTCCGCGCCCGCATCGGCGGCCCGGCCAGCAGCTCGCAGGTCGCCCACATGGTGCTGGGTTACTACGAAACGCCCAACGCAGTACCGCTGGTGCTGGACAGCCTGATCTCGACGATCCTGCCCGCCACGCAGCGCCGCGACCTGACGCCGGTGTTCAGCTTCAACGCCGACGGGGTCTATGTGGATGGCAAGCCCGCCGCGCCGGTTGACCGCCTCAGCCGCTGGCGCGACCTTCTTCAACGAATGGAACGGGAAGGCATCCGCCCCTGACGCCTGGAAATAAGACCATGTCCATACTTCGACAGCTTCTGCTCAGCGTAACCATCGCCATCGGCGTGATCCTGCTCGGCACCCTGGCGCTGAGCGTCAACGCCGCGCGCGAATACCTGTCCGGCCAGCTGCAGGTGCAGAGCACGGACGCCTCGGTGTCGCTGGCGCTGTCCCTGTCGCAGCCGGCCAACAATGACCCGGTGTTGCAGGAATTGCTGGTGTCGGCGCTGTTCGACGGCGGCCATTTCTCGCTGGTGCGCCTGAGCGATCCGGAAGGCAAGGTGCTGATCGAGCGCCGCTCCACCGCCACGGCCGCCTCGGTGCCGGGCTGGTTCCGCACGCTGGCGCCGCTGGCCTCGGGCACGGCCAGCCACGCGGTCAGCGACGGCTGGCGGCAGATCGGCGAGGTGACGCTGGTCGCCAACGACGCCTACGCCTGGGAAGCCTTGTGGCGCAGCAGCCTGAAGATGGTGGCGCTGGTGGTGGGCGCCGGCGTGCTGTGGGCCCTGTTCGCCTTCGCGCTGGTGCGCTGGATCAAGAACCGCCTGTTGCGCGAAATCAGCGAGCACGTGCGCAGCATCGGCCAGAGCACGCCGCCGCAGCAGGTCGAGGCGCGCGTGCCGGAACTGTCCGGCGTGGTGCAGGCGCTGAACCAGACGCGCGAGCGCGTCTACGCCAGCGTCGAGGAACAGAATGCCCAGATCGAATCGCTGAAGCTGGAACTGAACCAGGATCCGGTCACCGGCCTGCCCAACCGCAAGTACTTCGTCAACGAATTCCGCCGCGCGCTGGAGGCGTCCGCCCCGACCGATTCCGGACGCGGCGGCGAAACCGGCGGCCATGTCCTGGTGCTGCGCCAGCGCGACCTGGCAGATCTGAACCGCCACATGCCGCGCGAGTTCATCGACCAATGGCTGCGCGCGGTCTGCGAGCGCGTGCAGGCCTCGCTGGCCAGCCTGAACGCGGGATCGGCGCTGCTGGCCCGCCTGAACGGTTCGGACTTCGCCCTGCTGCTGCCCCGCTGCGCGGCGCCGCAAGCCATGATGATCGCCGAGCGCGTGCGCACCGACCTGCACGCCTCGCGCATCCCCGTGGGCGAGGGCCATCTGTGCCGCTGGGCCCAGGCCATGACCGACTACAGCGCCGGCAGCCAGGCGGGTCCGGTGCTGTCGCGCCTGGATTTCGGCCTGATGCGGGCCGAGAGCGCCGGCAACGACCAGGTGGTGATCCTGGGCGCCACGGATACCCAATCGCCGTCGGAAGCCGGCGAACAGGCTTGGAAGCAGGCCATCCAGTCGGCGCTGGAGGAAAACCGCTACGAGTTGGCCACCGAGACACTGACCAGCGCCAACGGCAGCCTGGTGCGGACCGAGGCCATGCTGATGCTGCGCACCGCCGCGGACCAGATGCCCATCCCCGCCACGCTCTTCATTCCGCCGGCGGTGCGGCTGGACCTGGTGGCCGACTGCGACCTGCAGGCGGTGGCGCTGGGCCTGCAATGGCTGGCCGCGAACGAAGGCGAGCTGGCCGTGCGCGTCGCCCTGCCCTCGTTGCGCGGCCAGAAATTCTTCCGCCAGCTGGCCCTGCTGCTGACCGAGAAGCGCCCGCTGGCGCCCAGGCTGTTCCTGGAAATCGATGCTCACGGCCTGGTCGAATGCCACGAGCAGATCGCCACGCTGGCGCGGGTGGTGTCGGAATTTGGCGCGCATATCGGCGTGCGCCGGCTGGCGCAGCAATTCGGCGCGGTGGCGCAGCTGCATACGCTGCCGCTGTCCTACGTGAAGCTGGGCGGCGGCTTCGTGGGCGGCATGTCGCAAAGCCCGGGCAGCCAGCAGCTGACAGCCTCGGTACTGCAGACGGCGCGCGCCCTGAACATCGCGGTGTATGCGGAAGACGTGCCCGACGCGGAAACCCAGCGCATCCTGGCCGGCCTGGGCATCAACGTGATGCGCGGTCCCGGCGTCAGGCCGCAGGGCCGGCAGGGCTGAAGAAAGGTCATCGCCGCCGGCTGCGCGGCATCGCGCGGGCCTGCGCGGACGGCGTCCCGCTCTAGCGGGCCGCGCGGCCCTTGCCTTTGGCCTGCTCGTACAGCGGCAGGACCTGCTCCGACGCCACCTGCAGATCGCTGATGCGCGAGGCGGCCGACGGGTGGGTGGACAGGAACTCGGGCGGCGCCTGGCCACCGTCCGCCGCGCCCATCTTCTGCCACAGCGTGACGGCGGCGCGCGGATCGTAGCCGGCGCGCGCGGCCAGCTCCACGCCCATGCGGTCGGCCTCGGTTTCATGGGTGCGGCTGTTGGGCAGCGTGAACATCACGCTGGTCAGCTTGCCGCCCAGGTCGCTAGCCTCCTTGGACCCCGTGGCGATGGACAGCACCGACAGCCCCAGATTGGTCACCATCTGCTGCGACACGCGCTCGCGCGCATGTTCGCGCAGGGCGTGGGAAATCTCATGGCCCAGCACGGCGGCCAGCTCGTCATCGGTGGGCTTGATCTTGTTCAGCAGTCCCGTGTAGACGGCGATCTTGCCGCCCGGCATGCACCAGGCGTTCACCTCGTCGCTGGACAGCACGTGCACTTCCCATTTCCAGCTCGCCGCATCGGGCCGGAACACGCCGGCCTGCGCGATCAGCCGCTGCGAGATCGTGCGGGCGCGCGCCACTTGCGCGGGATCGCGGTCCAGCAGGTTCTTGGCCTTGGCCTGCTTCAGGATGTCGCCGTACTGCTGGCCGGCCTCTTGTTCGAGCGCCTGGGCCGGCACCATGCTGGACATGTATTGCGTGCGGTTGACGCCAATGGCGCCCGACTGCGTGGTGTTCATGCCCGTGCAACCCGCAAGCACGGCAAAGACGAAGGCGGCCCCCAGGGCGCGCATGGCAGGGAAAATCCGACTCATGAAGACCTCAGATCCGCCATCATGGCGACAGGACGGCAAGCTTATCAGACGGAAACGTCCGCGCACTGCGCGCGGTGACGCAGCGCATGATCGATCAGCACCAGGGCCAGCATGGCTTCGGCGATGGGCGTGGCGCGGATGCCGACGCAGGGATCGTGGCGGCCCAGGGTCTGCACCATGACGGGTTCGTTGGCGCGATTGACCGACTGGCGCTCGACGCGGATGCTGGACGTGGGCTTGATCGCCAGCGACACCGTGACCGGCTGGCCGGTGGAAATGCCGCCCAGCACGCCGCCGGCGTTGTTGCTCAGGAAGCCGTCGGGCGTGATCTCGTCGCCATGCTCGGAGCCGCGCTGGGCGATGCAGTCGAAGCCGGCGCCGATGGACACGCCCTTGACCGCGTTCAGGCCCATCATGACGTGGGCGATGTCGGCATCGAGCCGGTCATAGATCGGCTCGCCCCAGCCGGCGGGCAGGTTCTCGGCCACGACCTCGATGCGCGCGCCGACCGAATCGCCGTCGCGGCGCAGCTGGTCCATATAGGCTTCCAGTTCGGGGACGATGTCGGCGTTGGGCGCGTAGAACGGATTGTTGGGCACTTCGTCCCAGGAGACGAAAGGAATGGGAATCGGGCCGAGCTGGCTCATGTAGCCGCGCACGCGCACGCCGTGGCATTCGGCCAGCCATTTCTTGGCGATGGCGCCGGCCGCCACCGTGGGCGCCGTCAGCCGCGCCGACGAGCGCCCGCCGCCGCGCGGATCGCGCACGCCGAACTTGCGCCAGTAGGCGTAGTCGGCGTGGCCGGGGCGGAAGGTGTCGGCGATATTGGAGTAATCCTTGCTGCGCGCGTCGGTGTTGCGGATGAGCAGGCCGATGGGGGTGCCGGTGGTAACGCCTTCATAGACGCCCGACAGGATCTCGACCTGATCCGCTTCCTGGCGCTGGGTCACATGGCGCGAGGTGCCGGGACGACGGCGATCCAGTTCGCGCTGGATGTCGGCCGCGTCCAGTTCCAGGCCCGGGGGGCAGCCGTCGACAACGCAACCAATGGCCGGCCCGTGGGACTCGCCGAAATTCGTGACGGTGAAAAGGGTACCGAGGGTATTGCCGGACATAAGGAAGCCAATGAGGTCGGGGTTTGCACGCAACCCAGATTATGACACCGCCGAGGCCAAAGCCTGGATTTCCGCCGCCGGCGCGGGCCGGCCAAGCAGGAATCCCTGCATGACGCGGCAGCCCAGCGCCTTCAGGATCTCGCGCTGGCCTTCGGTCTCCACGCCCTCGGCCACCACCGGCAGGTGCATGGCCTGGCACAGGCCGAACAGCGCCGACACGACCTCCCTGCTGCCGGCGTCGGACTCCAGCGCGGAAATGAAGCTACGGTCGATCTTGACCCAGTCGATCGGCAGGTGCCGCAGATGGTTCAGGCTGGAATAGCCGCAGCCGAAGTCGTCCAGGGCCACGCCGATGCCCTTGGCGCGCAGGGTGTTCAGGATCTTGACGTGCCGTTCGTAGTGCAGGATGAAGATGGATTCGGTGACTTCCAGCACCAGCTTGCGCGCCGCCAGCTTGGTCTCGGCCAGCACGTCGGCCACCAGCTGCACCAGGCCGTCCTCGTTCATCTGCTTGACCGACAGATTCACGTGCACGCGCCAGGCGGCCGGCCACTGGGTGGCCTGGGAACACGCCCGCTCCAGGATCCATGCGCCCAACGGCACGATCAGGCCGCTGCGCTCGGCCAGCTCGATGGTCACGGCCGGCGAGACGCTGCCCAGCACGGGATGATGCCAGCGCAGCAGCGCCTCGCATCCCTCGACCAGGCCGGAGGCGCTGTCGCAGACGGGCTGGTAGTACAGCTCGAACTGCTCCATGTTCCGCGTGGTGAGCGCCAGCCGCAGATCGTTCTCCAGGCCCTGCCGGTCCCGCTGCCGCGCCAGCAGGCGGAAATCGAACATGTTCCAGCCCGGGCCCTCGCGCTCCTTCAGCGGCACCATGGACACCTGCACGCAACGCTGCAGTTCCTCGACCGTGCGGCCATGTTCGGGATACAGCGCCGCGCCCACGCGGAACACCGCGATCAGCGGACGGCCGCCCAGTTCGTAGGACGCGCCCAGGTCCTCGAGCAGCTTGGTGGAGACCTGGGCGGCGCCCTGCTCGTCCACATCGGGGACGCAGACCGTGAACGTGTCCAGCCCGCAGCGGCCCACGATGCCGCCCAACGCCCGGGCGACCAGGCTCAGGCGCTGCGCGACCAGCGCCAGCAAGGCCTTGTCCTCGCCCGCGCGCAGCATGGCGCTGATCTCGGCGTACTGCTCGAAACGCACCAGGAAAAAAGCGCCGCGGCGGGCATGGCCCTCGGCCTGGACCAGCCAGGCGCGCGCGCGGCGCTGCAGTTCCCGCTGGCTAAGGACCCCGGTCGCCTCGTCGCGCGTCAGGCGATGGCGCAGCACGCGCTCCCTCCGCACGAAAAGCAAACATATCGCCGCAAGTGCGCCCGCGAGCGTCAGGCACAGTGCGAGCAGGTAACTCTCACGCACGGAGCCCCCCTATCTAGAAACCCTTGGCGTCGCGGTCCGGAGTTGAACCCAAGGTCTGTAACATTTTTTAAATTATGCATTATTTTCGCAAAAAAACGCCACACTTCTGGGGGCAACGCGCCCCGTTTCCCTCGATTGCTGCTGTCTGGTGATTGCTCGCGTTTATGCATGACAGTCCTGCGATAGCGGTTACCGGCCGCCGCATCGCGCCATGCCTTGCTCCTACTACGACACATGAGCCCGAAAAATTAATACGCCTTATCTCAATAGTTGTCATCGGGAGCAATTATCACGAGCGAAATAATTGCACAGGTTGTCTGATGTCGCAGCAGATTTCGTAATATTCTGTATGTTCTGTGACATGCCGAATTACAGCGCAGGAAGCGCCGCTGAGGTATTAGTAACGTGTGTCACGTTTCTTATCCAGGTTTCTTCCCGATCGGGCACATCGGCGGCCCGTCGTCCCCCTTTTTGACGGGCTAGCCGGCAATCCGCGACACCGGCAACGGCGCTGGCCACGAAGGGAATTCCGCACACATGTCGAAACTACGCCGGTTACTCCTGTGTTCCGCCCTGCTCGCAGGCATCGTCCTGCTCGGCGCCCAGGCGCTGGGCATGCTGACAGCCCATCGCCACCTGAGCCGGCAACTGGCGCAGCAAAGCGAAAGCGGCGCGCGCACGCTTGCCTGGGTCCTGGGCCGCGCGCCCTCCACTCCTCACGAGCGTGAGGTTCTGGCTGACGAACTGTACAGCCAGGGGCTGTACGCACGTATCAGGATTGCCGACGAGGCATCCGGCGACAGCGTGGATCGCGGCCCGGACGCCACCACGGACGCCAGCTCAGGCGCCTGGCTCGAACGCTGGTTCTCCCTGCGCGCGCCGGCGGTCTCGCTCCCCTATGCCAGCCCCGACGGCGCCGCGCGCGGCACGGTCACCGTCCAGGGCGACGCCACGCTGGCGAACGATACGCTTTGGCAGGGCGGCGTCCGCGCCGTGGGACTGGCGCTGAGCGCCGGCCTGTTCTGGGCGCTGTTCGCCATCAGCCTGGCGCGCCGCATCGAAACCAGCGCGTCGCGCGACATCAGCCAGCGCGTGCGCGCCCTGGCGCCGGGCGCCGATGCCTCGCCATCCGGCTCCTGTGGCCTGGAAAGCGTCGACCAGGCCCTGGTCGACGCCCGCCGCCGGGTCGACGCCACGGTCGAGGAGCAGAACGCGCGGATCGAGTCGCTGCAAAGCGAGATCCACCGCGACGCCGTCACCTGGCTGCCGAACCGCAAGTATTTCATGGACCGTTTCCGCGCGGCGCTGAGCGACCGGACCGCCGAGGCGGGCGGCCACCTGCTCATGTTCCGCCAGCGCGACCTGGCGCAGATCAACCGCCACCTGTCGCGTGCGTTCACCGACCAGTGGCTGCGCTCTTCCGCCGACCGCCTGCGCAGGCTGGTCGACGCGCAAGGCGGCTCCCAGGCGCTGCTGGCCCGGATCGGCGGCTCCGATTTCGCCCTGTTGATGCCGCGCAGCAGCGCACCGCAAGCCGGCGTGCTGGCCGAGCGCGTGCGCCGCGAGCTGCGCTCGCTACGCGTGCCGATGGGCAAGCACGGCTGGTGCCGCTGGGCGCTGGCCATGGCTGAATTCGCGCCCGGCGACGGCATGAGCGACACGCTGGCCCGGCTGGACCATGCGCTGATGTGCTCCGAAAGCGCCGACGATGACCAGGTCGCGCCCGCCAGCCAGGCCGCCGACAGCACCCGCATCGGCGAATACAGCTGGCACGACGCGCTGACCACCGCGCTGGAACAGCACAAGTTCGCGCTGGCGGTGCAGGCCCTGCAGGACGTCTCGGGCGGGCTGCTGCATCACGAGGCCAGCCTGACGCTGCATGACGCGTCGGGCGCCGACCCCGTGCCAGCCTCCATTTTCATGCCGCCGGCGGTGCGGCTTGGCCTGTCGGCCGAATGCGATATCCAGGCGCTGCGGCTGGGACTGGACTGGCTGTACGCGCAACATGGGGCGCTCGCGGCGCCCGTGGCGCTGGGCTCGCTGTCTCAACCCGGGTTCCTGGCCCGGCTGGAAAAGATGCTCGGCGACCGGCCCGCCCTCACCCGGCGGCTGATCATCGAAGTGGATGCCGCCGGCCTGCTCGAACAGAACACCGAGATGCGCGAGCTGTGCCGTCTGGCCACGCAAGCCGGCGCGCGCGTAGGACTGACCCGCCTGTCACAGCAATTCGGCGCCCTGGAGCACTTGCACGAATTCCCGTTTTCCTACCTGAAGCTTGGCGGCGGGTTCGTCGCCGGGCTGCTGCACAGCCCCGGCAGCCAGCATCTGGCCGCCACGGTCGCGGCGGCGGCTCAAACGCTGGGCATGGCCGTATACGCCGAGGACGTGCCGGACACAGCCACGCAATCCATTCTGGAGAAAATCGGCATCCACGCCCTGCGCGGCGCTGGCGTAAACTTCGCCCGCCCGCATGATCTTGCTCCCGACCACCAATGGGTTCCTAGTTGACGGAAGGACTGTTGCCCCGCTCCCGCACTCGCCTGCCGCCCGCCCGCGCCGCGGCGGCATCCACCCGACGCTGGACGGGCGCGTTGTGCGCTCTGCTGGCGTGGCCCGGCGCCGCCTGGGCCCAGGCGGACCTTGCCGCCCAGGCGGGCGTGCACGCGGGCCTGATCGCCGGCGCCGCACTGGCGTGCGCGCTGGTTTGCGCCGCGGCGTGGACGCGGACCCGCGACAGCGTGCAGGCCGCGGGCGTCGTGTTCCTGCTGCTCGAAGGGCTGTTCCGCACCTTGCCAAACCTGCTGCCGGCCGGCGCCCTGCAGGCAGGCTCCTATGCCGCGCTGCTCGCGCTGACAGCGCCCTTCCTCGCGGGATCCGGCGGCCTGCGCGGGCTGGCGGCGGCCTGCCGCTGGGGCAGCATCGGACTGGCCGCGCTGGCCTCGCTGGCCCTGATCTTCATCTACGAAACGCATGACGGCGCGGCATCTGCCGCCATCGCGGGCGCTTGCGCGGCGGCCAGCCTGCCCTTGACGGCGGCCCTGCTGGCCGCCGGCGCGCGCCCGGGTCCGCGCCGCGTGGCCTGCCTGGTCCTGGCCGCCGGCCATGCGCTGTCCGTCTGGCTGATCGGGCGCGATGCCTGGCCGGGCGCCGGCGCAGGCGCGCCGGACAGCTTACTGGAACTGGCGCGCCTGCTGCTGGTGGCGCTTGCGCTCTGGTATTGCGCCCTGGAGGATCGGCATGCGCGCGCCAGCGCCGCGCCGACGCCCGTCCAGCCGCCCGCGGCGGCGGGTCATCAGGCCCAGGACGAGTTGCGCCTGGCAGAACTGGCCGGCGCCCTGGACACGCAGCGCCAGATGAACGCCCTGCTGTCGCACGAACTGCGCGCGCCGCTGGCCACCATCAGCGCGGCGGCGCAGTCGCTGGACATGATCCTGGCGGGCAATGGCGAGGCCGTGGACAACCGTCTGGCGCGTATCCACCGCTCGGTGACGCGCATGACCGAACTGCTGGAACAGCTGCTGACACAGGACCGCCGCGAGGAACAGGCGCTGACCCCGCGCGGCGAAGCCATCGACCTGGCGACGATGGCGCGCGACGTCGTGGCCGCCATGCGCCCCGATACCGCGCATGCCCTGGTGCTGGACGCGGACGGCGCCCTGCCCGCCTATTGCGACCGTTCGCTGACCAGCGTGGTCTTGCGCAACCTGATCCATAACGCCGTCAAGTATTCGCCCGCCAGCGAGCCCATCCGGATCGAGGCCGGCGCGAGCATGAAGGACGGCGTGCGCCAGGCATGGATCGCCGTCGTCGACCGTGGCCCGGGCATCGGGGAAGAAGACCAGCAGCGAATTTTCGAGCCGCGCTTCCGGCGCGCGGCGCATCGCGAGACATCCGGACTGGGCGTCGGGCTCTATCTGGCGCGACGCATCTGCGAAAGCCAGGGCGGCTCGCTGACCATGACCAGCCGGGTCGGCGCGGGCAGCCGCTTCGTCATCACCCTGCCGGTATCACCGCCCGCCGCCTGACGCGGCCGGCGGACGCAGCGCTCAGGCCGCGAACACGTAGCCCTGTCCGCGCACAGACAACACGGGCAGCTTCAGGCCGGCGCTCTGCGCCTTGGCGCGCAGGCGACTGACCAGCACGTCGATGCGACGCAACTCGAACCCGCCCGGGCTCTCGGGCAGGAACAATTCAGCCAGCGCCTGCCGGCTGACGGCGCTGCCAGCGGCGTCCATCAAGGCCATCAGGAACGTCCGCTCCTGCGCGCTCAGGTGCAGCGAAGCGCCATCGGGCGCGACCAGGATCCAGCCGCCATCCTGCAACGACCAGGAAGACTCGGCCGGCGTGCGCGTTTCGGCATCGGCGAGCCGCGGCGCCTTGGCCAGCCGCATGCGGCGCGCCAGGCTGCGGATCACCGAGCTCAGTTCGAGCAGGTCGACCGGCTTGGTCATGTACACGTCGGCGCCGCCCTCCAGGCCGCGCACGCGATCCTCCAGCGCGCTGCGGCCGGTCAGCATGACGATGCCAACCGGACTGAGCGCCCGCAAGCGGGTCGCGACCGAGAAACCGTCCTCGCCGGGCAGGTGCGCGTCGAGTATGACGATGTCGCACGGCTGCTCCTGCAGCCGGCGATAGAACGCCGCCGCATTGTCACAGGCGAACGCCACCCGGAAACCATAGCCGCCCAGGCCCAACGCCAACTCCTCCCGGAAGTCCGCATCATCCTCAAGCAAGCCGATACACAGCAAACCATCCGCGCCAGGCATATTCAGAGTGCTTTATTCAAATATTGTCGACAAATGCCCCAGGGATGCGGCAAGCCATCCCGAGTGTCCCGCAGGCGACAATCTTACGACTTTTACAATGGAAACGAATGATTGCAGTGAAAAAAACCGCCATATTTCACTTCCTAACACTGGTTTTTCGCGTAAATAGCCGTCAGATCAGCGCCTGCCCCCGCTTTCGCAACCTTAAACCACTGCTCAGGACGAGCAGCTGACTTCGATGCCGCCCGCCCAATCCGGAGGCAGCGCCGCATACGCCTCGTAACCACTGCGTTCGGTGTATGGGTCGCGCAACAGCTGCAGCAGCGTCCCGATCTCGCCCGCGTCTCCTTGCTGCGCCGCCCGGATCGCCTGCTCCGCCAGATGATTGCGCAGCACGTACAGCGGATTGACCCGGTTCATGGCCTGGGCCGTGTCCTGCGCCGGCCTGCCATCGGCGGCCTGACGCGCCAGCAGGCGATCCAGCCATGCCGACGCAGCGGGGCGATCGATGAACAGGTCCTCGAACGCGCTGCGACGCCCCAGCACGGCATCGGCCAGGCGGCGCCAACACAGCGTGAAATCGGCCTGGTTCGCATCCATGAGCTTGAGCAGGTCGTCCAGCAGCGCCTCGTCCTCGGGACGCCACGACGCCAGGCCCAGCTTGGCGCCCATGCGGGCATGAAACGCGCGCGTGAACACCGCCTCGAATTCGTCCAGCACCGCGCGCAGCGCATCCGCGTCCTGCGTCAGGCTGTGCAGGCTGCCGCCCAGACGATACAGGTTCCACAGCCCCACCGACGGCTGCCGGTTCCAGGAATAGCGGCCCTGCGTGTCGGAGTGATTGCAGATGTGCGCCAGCTTGAACCCGTCCATGAAACCATACGGACCGTAGTCCAGCGTCAGTCCCAGGATGGACATGTTGTCGGTGTTCATCACGCCGTGGCAAAAGCCCACGGACTGCCAGTCGGCCATCAGCAGCGCCGTGCGCCGCGTCACTTCGCGCAGCAGGTTGGTGACGGACGCGTTCGGGTCCGCCGGCTCGCCCGCCCGCGTCTCGCGGCATTCGGGATAGTAGCGGTCGATCACGTAATCGGCCAGCGTCGCCAGGCGGTCCAGATCGCGTCGCGCCGACCAGTGCTCGAACGAGCCAAAGCGCACGAAGCTGGGCGCCATGCGCGTGACGATGGCGGCGGTTTCCACGGTCTCGCGGTATACCGGATCGTCCGACGCCACCAGGCACAGCGCGCGCGTCGTGGGAATGCCCAGGCCATGCATGGCCTCGCCGGCCAGGTACTCGCGCACCGACGAGCGCAGCACCGCGCGGCCGTCGCCCATGCGCGAATACGGCGTCATGCCGGCGCCCTTGAGCTGCAGCTCCCAGCTGCCGGCCGGCCCCTGCACTTCGCCCAGCAGATGCGCGCGCCCGTCGCCCAATTGGCCGGCCCAGATGCCGAACTGGTGGCCGCTGTAGACGGCGGCCAGCGTGTCGCCGCCGGGCAGCGGCTGCTGGCCGGAAAACACGGCCAGGAATTCCGGCGTCGCGAAAGCCGACGGGTCCAGCCCGATCAGCGCGGCGGCATCGGGATTGGCATGCAACAGGCGCGGATGGTTCAGCGGCTGCGGCGCCAACCGGGTATAGAAGGCGTCGGGCAGGGCCGCGAAGGAATTGACCGTGGTCAGCGCGTTCAAGGTGCGGGCAGTCATGCGCGTTGCCTCCGCGCGGCGCGCTTGGCGGGCCGCACATAGAAAATGGCGCTGACGAAGAAGACGGTCGACAGCAGGATCTCGCCCCAGGCCATGGCCACGGACAAGGGCGCGGGATCGGACATGGCGCGAACCACGCCTTCCATCAGATACAGCAGCGACAGCATGGACGCCCACTGATAGGTATACAGGTTGCCGCGCAGGATGCCGCGCAGCGGAAAGGCCAGCGGCAGCGCCTTGAGCAGCATCCAGGACCCGCCGGGACGCAGCGGCGCGACCACGCTTTCCCAGGCCACGCACAGCACGATCAGGGCGAACAGCGATGCCGACGCCAGCAGGCGCAGGCGAGGATTGAGTTCAGGGTTCATGCTGCTATTATCACCCGATGAATCGCCCCGCCGAGCCAGCCGCCGCCGCGTCGGCGGCCACTGCGCCTTCGTCCCCGCGCGCGTCCTGGGTGACGAGGGTCCGCCGCGCCTGGCGCTTCACGTCCCAGCGCGCCGACGAAGAGAAGCTGCTGCAGGTCGCGTCCAGCCTCACCTTCACCACGGTGCTGGCCATCGTGCCCATGCTGGCCGTGGTGCTGTCGCTGTTCACCGCCTTTCCCGTGTTCCAGGAATTCCGCGTGGCGCTGGAGGACTTCCTGGCCAACAGCCTGATGCCGCCGTCCGTCTCGGACAACATCATGGAGTACCTGAACCAGTTCGCGCGCCAGGCCTCCCGGCTGACGGCCATCGGCGGCGCCTTCCTGCTGGTCACCTCGCTGTTGCTGATCATGACGATCGACAAGGCGTTCAACGACATCTGGCACGTCACCCGCCAGCGGCCGCTGCCACAGCGGGCGCTGGTGTACTGGGCGGTCATCACGCTGGGACCGGTGGTGGCCGGGGCCAGCCTCTGGGCCACGTCCTTCGTGGCGCGCGAATCGATGGGGCTGGTGCGCGACGTGCCCGAGATCGTCAGCATGGCGGTGTCCCTGATCCCGCTGATGCTGACGGGGCTGGGCTTTGCCGGCCTGTTCGTGGTGGTGCCCAATCGCGACGTGCTGTGGCGCGACGCGCTGGTTGGCGGCTTCGTGACCGCCATCGTGCTGGAAATCATGAAGTCGGCCTTCGCCTACTACCTGACCCGCTTCCCCACCTACACCATCATCTACGGCGCCTTCGCCACCCTGCCGATCTTCCTGCTGTGGATCTATCTGTCCTGGCTCGCCGTGCTGCTGGGCGCCACCCTGGCCGCCAGCGCGCCGCTGATCCGGTTGGGACGCTGGGAGATCAACCGCTACCCGGGCGCGGCCTACGTCGATGCGCTGGACGCATTGCGCGCGCTGCGCCGCGCCCAGGCCGCCAACCCGCCTGGCCTGGCGGCCAGCGCCCTGGCCAGGCAGTTGCGGCTGCACCAGGACGAGCTGAACGCCGTGCTCGAAACCCTGAACGACATGGGCCTGATCGCGCGCAGCACGGAAGGCAACTGGATGCTGGCCTGCGACGCCCGCCAGACCTCGATGACGCCCGTGGTGGAGCGTTTCCTGCTGGACCAGACCCGCCCGCGCGTGCGCAACGACGCCGAAATCCTGCGGGTGGCGGCGTCCGTCCTGGGCGGCCTGCCGGCGCCCACGCTGGAAGATCTGTGCCAAGAAGCGCAAAATACCGGAAATGAAGTGGTTCCAGCCCTCGGGACGGAAGCGCGCAAGAACACTTAAATGAAATCAGGGCGCAACCCGCCCGGGAGGAACCGATGTTGAAGGTCAGCGAGATTCTGCGCGTCAAGGGCGACACGCTCTATACGGCGTCGCCGGACATGCCGGTGTCGCAAGCCGTGCAAACCATGAGCGAGCAGGATATCGGCTCGCTCGTCATCATGGAACTAGGCACCCTGACGGGCATGCTCACGTTCCGCGAGATCATCCGCCACATGCACGAGCATGGCGGCATGCTGGGCGACACCACCATCCGCGCCATCATGGACGACGCCCCGGTGAGCGTGTCGCCCAACACCAGCGCCGACGAGGTCCAGCGCCTGATGCTGGAAAAACACGCGCGCTACATCCCCGTCATGGACGGCCCGACGCTGATGGGCGTGATCTCTTTCTATGACATGGCGCAGGCCATCGTCGCGGCGCAGAAGTTCGAGAACAACATGCTCAAGGCGTATATCCGCGACTGGCCGCTGGAAGGCGCTGAAAGATAAGACCCACCCCCGAAGCGCTGCGCGCTTCCCCCTCAAGGGGGCGCCGCTACGGACCGGCGAAGCCGGCTCCGTGCGGCCCGGCTTGGGGGAGGCTTGGTAGGTTGCGGGGCGGCTTTCTTCTTGAGAGGTTGGCGTGTGCCGTGAATTCAAACGCCCCGGGGGGCTTGTACCCGGGGCGTTTTTGTTTGTTTGTCGCTGGTGCGTCGTTCAGATGCCGGCCTGGGCGGCTTCTAGCGTGGCGTCGTGGCGGCTCGGGGCCTGGGTCTGGGTGCGCCAGGCGTCGTAGATCAGGCCGGGATTATTGGCAGCCAACAGCGTCGGGTCGGACAGCATGCGGCGCCAGCGGCGCGCGCCGGTCTGGCCGTTGACCAGGCCGAGCATGGGGCGCGTCATCACGCGCAGCGGCACGCCCTGGGCCACCTGCCTGGCGGCGTAGGCCATCATGGCATCCACCACCTGCGCGTCGCTGGGCAGGCGGACCGAGGGCCAGAACTGCAAGGACACCTCGGACAGCACGCGCGGCGTATGCCAGGCCGCGCGGCCCAGCATCACGCCGTCGAACTCGGCCGCCGCGCCCACCGACTGGGCCGCATCGGCCAGGCCGCCATTGAGCACGAATATGGAATCCGGAAAATCGCGCTTCAGCCGCGTGACCACGTCGTAGCGCAGCGGCGGGATTTCCCGGTTGTCCTTGGGCGACAGGCCCTTGAGCACCGCGTTGCGCGCATGGGCGATGAAGACGCGGCAGCCGGTGTCGTGGATCTTGCCGACGAAGTCGCGAACGAATGCATACGAGTCGTCGTAGTCCAGCCCCAGGCGATGCTTGACGGTCACGGGGATGTCCACGGCGTCCTGCATGGCCTTGATGCAGTCGGCGACCAGGTCGGGTTCGGCCATCAGGCAGGCACCGAACGCGCCGCGCTGCACGCGCTCCGAGGGGCAGCCGCAGTTCAGGTTGATTTCGTCGTAGCCCCATTGACGGCCCAGCCTGGCGCATTGCGCCAGCGCGTCCGGCTCGCTGCCGCCCAGCTGCAAGGCCACGGGATGCTCGGCCTCGTCGAAATCCAGGTGCCGCGCGACGTTGCCATGCAGCAGCGCGCCGGTGGTGATCATTTCCGTGTACAGCCGCGCCCGCGGCGCCAGCAGCCGGTGGAAATAACGGCAATGGCGGTCGGTCACGTCGATCATGGGGGCGACGCACAGGCGCCAGTCGGGGGAGTCCAAGAATAGCTCGTCAAAACAAGGGGATGCGGTATTTTACGGCCCCCGCGGAGATTCTGCCCGCCGCGCTGCCAGCGGTCTTGCGCAGCGCGCCCGCCATGTGGTCTAAAATTGCGCCGCGGTCGCCCGGACAGGCGCGCCCGCGCCCAAGCCGCCCGCCCGTCAACCCCTGGTTTCCTCAAGCTCAATGGCCGTATTCACCCCCGTATCCGACGACGACGCGCGCGCCCTGCTGGCGCATTTCGACCTGGGCGAATTCATTTCGCTGCGGGGGATCACGGCAGGTATAGAAAACACCAACTACTTCCTCTACACCTCGCGCGGCGAATATGTATTGACGCTGTTCGAGGTGCTGACGCACGCGCAGCTGCCGTTCTATATCGAGCTGATGCACCAGCTGGCCGAACGCGGCATCCCGGTGCCGCAGCCGCAGACCCTGCGCGACGGCACGCGCCTGACGACCCTGCACGGCAAGCCCTGCGCCATCGTCACGCGCCTACCGGGCGGCTACGAACCCGCGCCCGGCGCAGCGCATTGCGCACTGGCCGGCGCCACGCTGGCCCGCACCCATCTGGCCGCCCAGGACTTCCCGATACGCCAGCCCAATCTGCGCGGGCTGTCCTGGTGGCTGGAAACCGCCCCCAAGGTCATGCCCTTCCTGGACGAAGGCCAGGCCCGCCTGCTGTCGACGGAATTGGCCGAACAGCAGGCCGCCAGCGCCACCGCGTCCTGGCAAAGCCTGCCCTCGGGTCCTGCGCACTGCGACCTGTTCCGCGATAACGTGCTGTTCGCCGGCACCTTCGACGACCCCTTGATGGGCGGTTTCATCGACTTCTATTTCGCGGGCTGCGATACCTGGCTGTTCGACGTGGCGGTCAGCGTCAACGACTGGTGCATCGAGCGGGACACCGGCGCGTTCATTCCCGAGCTGGTGCAATCCTGGCTGCGAGCCTATGCCGAGGTGCGGCCCTTCACCGACGCCGAACGGCAGGCCTGGCCGCTGATGCTGCGCGGCGCCGCGCTGCGCTTCTGGCTGTCGCGCCTGTACGACTATTTCCTGCCCAGGCCGGCCCAGACGCTGAAGCCGCACGACCCCCGCCATTTCGAAAGAGTGTTGCAAGCGCGCCACCTCCCGGGCCTGCCGGAGTTGCCGTAACAATCGTGCCCCCCATAATGGGGGGCACAGCGCGTTCACTTTCGAGAGATCATCCAACAGACCACACCATGCAAGCAGCATACCTCCCCGCGTCTTCCGGCTGGCAATGGGTCCGGGACGGTTTCCGCCTGTTCCGCAAGCAGCCCCTGGCCATGTTCCTCTGGGCCATGGCCATCAGCCTCCTGGTCATTTTCGCGACGGCGATCCCGCCGGTAGGGCCGATCCTGTTCGTGGCGCTCATGCCCATCGTCACGCTGATGACGCTGTCCGCGTGCAAGCACGTCGAGGCCGACCGCGTCATGCTGCCGTCCATGTGGCCCAAGCCGCTGCAGAAACCCGGCGTCTTTCGCAAGCTGTTCCTCATGGGCCTGCTCTATGCGGCGCTCTGCATGGTGATCGGCCTGCTGGCCTTCCTGCCGTTCTCCGGCTCGCTGTCCGAGGCCGTGCGCGTGGCCTCGATGGAAAAGGACATCACGCCGCTGTTGTCCGCCCTGATGGTCCCCCTGACCGTCTTTGGCGTGCTGTACGTGATCGTCGCCGCGCTGTTCTGGCATGCGCCAGTGCTGGTGGCCTGGCACGGTCTGCGCCTGACGCAGGCGCTGTTCTTCTCCGGCGTCGCCTGCTGGCGCAACAAATGGGCCTTCCTGGTGTACGGCGCCGCCTGGGTCATGGTGTTCCTGTTCATCGACCTGTGCGCCGGCATGCTCGTGACCATCGGCCTGTCGCCGCAGTTCGCGGGCACGCTGCAGGTGCCGTTCAATATCGCGGCGGGCGGCGTGCTGTACTGCAGCTTCTATCCGGCCTATACCTCCGTGTTCGGCATCAACGACGCCGCCGCGCAGCTCGACAACGGCAACGGCGCCCAGGCATAGCGCCACGCGCCGCGGCGCCAGCGCCCGGCGCAGTTCAAGCACGCGTCCCGAGCGCGATACGAAGGCCACGTCTATGGGATGGCGCATGCCGAAGGTATGCACCGCGAAACACGGCGTGAGCAGGATGCCCACTCTCGGGCCCGGCGGCTTGCGCCACGCCAGCCCCCGCATCCGCCCCCACCAACCATCCACCCGCAGCAGCCGGAGCCGCGCCATCGGCGGCGCCCGGCGTGTCAAGGCAGGCTCCACGACAGCTGCACCACGACAGGAAAGGCCAGCACGATGAAGGTGCAGGGAAAAATGCAGCCGATCAGCGGCAACAGCATTTTCACCGGCGCCTGCAAGGCCATCTGCTCCGCCCGGATCCGCCTGTCGTCGCGGCCATGAGCGGCCAGCGTGCGCAGCACCGGCCCCAGATTTGCGCCCAGGGCCTCTGCCTGCGCCATCGCCACGGCCCAGTGGGCCGCCAGGGTGCTGCCGCTGCGCCGGGCCAGCAGCCGGATCGCGACCGCTTGCGGCACGCCGGCGCGCATCTCGACCAGCGCGCGGTCCAGCGCGTCACGCAGCAGGCCCGGCGGACCGCTGCGCGCGGCCAGTTGCAGCGCCCCCTGCACGCTCATTCCGGCTTCCACGCACAGGACCATCATGTCGAACACGAAGGGCAGGCCGCGCTCGATGTCGCGCGCAAGGCGGGCTGCCCGCCTGCGCGTCCGCCCCACCCCCAGCCATCGCAATGCCAGCCATGTCAGCCAGCCCGCGCAACCCGCTGCGACGGCCGTTGCGACATCAGGCGGCATGTCTGCCTCGGAGCACGGAGCGGCGCCTCATGCATCGATCCTTGCGATGCGCCGGATCAGCACCACGCCAGCGGTCTCCAGCGCGGCCAGCAGCGCCAGCACGCCCCAGCCGGCCGGTGTGCGCCACAGCAGGTTCATGATCGCCGGTTCCAGCAGGTAAAGCACCGCCAGCAGCAGCACCGGCAAGGCGCCGACGATCCAGGCCTGCATGCGCCCCTGGGACGTCAGCGCCCGCAGCCGGGCCTGCAACTGCGAACGGGCGCGCAAGGTGTCCGCGATGCGGTCCAGCGCCTCGGCCAGATTGCCGCCGGATCGCGTGGCGATACGCAAGGCCGCGGCGGTCAGGGCGGTTGCCTCGGACGGCACCCGCTGTTCCAGCCGGGCCAGCGCCTCATCCCAGGGGATGCCCAGCCGCTGCTCGCGCAGCAGCAGGCCAAGCTCCTGCGACAACGGCGCCTCGCCGTTCTCGGCCAGATGGCGCAGTGCCGTGTTGAGTGCGGCGCCGGCGCGCAGCGAGGAACTCAGCATCGGCAAGGCCACGGACAGCTGCCGTTCGAACATGCTGGCGCGCCGGCGGATCCGAGCCCGGTGCAAGGCGCTCAAGGGCCATGGGACAGCCCGTGCCGCTCGACGCCGGCGCGCTGCCAGCATCCGCCCTGCCAGCAACGCGACGCAGAACATGGCCAGTCCGGCCGCGATTCCGGTCATGGCCGCTCCGCCATGCCTCGGCCCGGACGACTCGCGCCGTCGACCGCCTCGGATGGCGGCGCCTGAAACCAGGCAGGGTCGCACAGGCCTCCGATCTCGTTTCCAACCCGTGCGAAAGCGGGGAACACGCCGCAAGCCACGAATCCCTGCCGGCGATCGAAACGGAACAGCTCCTGCAGCTGGATGCGGCCGCTTTCGATGCCGGTCAGTTCGACGATGGACGTCACCAGGCGCCGGCCATCGGCCAGGCGCGCCGATTGCAGGATCAGGTCGACGCTGGCGGCGATATGCTCGCGCACGGCGGCCAGAGGCAGATCCAGCCCGGCCATCAGCACCATGGCTTCCAGGCGGGCCAGCGCATCGCGCGGCGAGTTCGCGTGCAACGTGGTCAGCGAACCTTCGTGACCGGTATTCATCGCCGTGAGCATGTCGAACGCCTCGCCGCCGCGGCATTCGCCGACGACGATCCGGTCCGGCCGCATGCGCAGCGCATTGCGCACCAGTTCGCGAATGTCGATCCTGCCCTTGCCTTCCGCGTTGGGCGGACGCGCCTCCAGCGCCACCCGGTGCGCGTGTTCCAGGCGCAGTTCCGCGGCATCCTCGATGGTGATCACGCGCTCGGCGTCGGGAATCTCGTTGGACAGCACGTTCAACAGCGTGGTCTTGCCGGACCCCGTGCCGCCCGAAACGATCAGGTTGCGCCGGGCTCGCACGCCGAACGCCAGGAAGGCCGCCATGGCCGTGCTCAACGAACCGCCACGCGTCAGCGCATCGAGCGTCAGGCTGCGGCCGGGAAACTTGCGGATCGTCAGGCTCGCGCCCCGGATCGCGGCGGGCGGGATGATGGCGTGCATGCGCGACCCGTCCGGCAACCGGGCGTCGACCATCGGCGCCGCTTCGTCGATGCGGCGGCCCAGCGGCGTGACGACGCGATCGATCGCCCAGCGCACGGACTGCTCGCTGGAAAACGCGGCCGGATGGCGGTACAGGCGACCTTGCCGCTCGACATAGATCTCGTCGTGGCGGTTCACCATGATCTCGGTCACATCGGCGGCGGCCAGCAAGGGTTCCAGCGGCCCCAGGCCCACGGCCTCGTCCAGCACTTCCTGGCATAGCGCGGCAGGGTCGACGCCCGCCGGCATGTCCTGATCGTCGGCGACGATCTGTGTCAGCAACCGCCCCGCCTCGGCGCGCAAGGCGCTATCGCTGACGCCGGCCAGGTCGCGCCGCCGCAGGTCCAGCGCTTCCAGCAGCGCGGCATGCAGGCGCCGGCGATGCGCCAGCCTGGATGCGAACGCCGACTCGAGCAGGATGTCGGTTTCGCGCGGCAGCGGCGCCGCGCCGGAATGCGGCCCTGCCTGCGTGGCCACAGGCACTTGCGCGTCAGGGACCGCGCCACGCGACACCCGCAGGCGGCATGGCCCGATGAAGATATCGTCCTCCGGCAGCACGGCCGCCAGACGCTCCACTCTGGCGCCGTTGAGCAGGGTTCCCGACAGCGAATCCAGGTCTTCCAGCAGCACGCCCGTCTCGACGGCGCGCAGCCACGCGTGCCTGCGCGCCACGCGCCAATGGGCAATGCGCAGCCCGCAAGGCGCCGCGCGTCCCACCAGCACCGGCGACGGCAGGCTCATCCGGCGCGGCGCGGCATCGGGAAAGTTCAGTTCAATATCCAGCACGGCATCACTCCTGGTTGTGCGGCGCACGCACGGCAGCGGCGTCCGACCATTGGGACCCGGGGCCGCGGTAGGGGTCCCACCCCGCCGCCGGGCCAGGGTCGGCGGCCAGGGACGAGGTGCCCAGACGCGGGGGGTCGGGAAACGCCGCGTCGAGCAGGTCCCGGCCGCGTCGCGCCCGCTCGGCCAGGCCGGGATCCTGCGCGGACACGATGCGCGGCGTCACGAAGATCGCCAGCTCGGTTTCGCGCAACTGATAGCGACGCGACGCGAACAAAGCCCCCAGCACAGGCACGTCCAGCAACCCTGGCAAACCGCTCACGTCCCGGCCCTGCTCGCGCGACAGAAAGCCACCGATGACCAATGTGCTGCCGGATCGGACATTGAACTCGGTGGATGCGCGGCGCATGCGCAGCGCGGGTCCGCCCGGCAGGTTCAGGCTGGTGTCCACCGAACTCGCCTCGACTTCGATCAGTGAACGGATCACGTCGTTGCGGTCGATGCGCGGCGTGATCTTGAGCGATACGCCATAGGGTTTGAACACCGTGGCGTTTCTGCCATTGGCGTCCGTGGACACATAGGGCAATTCACCGCCAGCCAGAAAGGTCGCGCTGGCGCCGCTGCGCGCCAGCAGCTGGGGCTGGGCCAACATGACCGCCTCGCCGCGCTGCGCCAGCAAGGCCAGGCGCGCCGACAGCAGCGCATTGACGCCGAAATAGCCGGCCGCGTTGGAAACAGGGCCGTTCGTGGCGACCGGCGATTCGCCGGGCCGCTCCAGACGACTCGTGGAGCCACCGTCCCAGGCCAGCCCGACATTCACCCCGCCTTGCGTCAGGCCATCCCACTTCAGGCCGAACTCACGCAGGCGCGAGGTCGGGATCTCCACGACCTGCACGTCCAGCAGCACCATGCGGTCCCAGCCGACCTGTCCCGTGAGGTCCAGCACTGACGGATAGCGCTCGGCCAGCGCGGCGATGCGGGCGCGGTCCTGGTCGGACAGATCGTCGCCTTCGATGACGATGCTGCCGCCGACGTGCATGCTCCGGGCCGACGGAATGCGCGCGAGCAGCGCCTCGACCTCGGCACGTTGGCGCGCCACGCCTGCCGGCACGACTCTGAACGCATAGGCGGTGGGCCGTCCAGCGTCCGTCCAGACATGCACCGAGGACTCGCCCTCGGCGCGGCCGAAAATGACGATTTCCTGCCCGTCGGCGTCGGCCGCGCGCAACACCTGTCCGTTGCCGACCGCCACGCGCCGCACGCCCGGATGGGACAGCACCCGGCTTTCCCCCACCTCCAGTTCCACCAGGATGGTCTGCGCCTGAACGCCCGCCAGGCAGCCACACAGACCCAGCATGGCGGCCAGCCGATAACGGTTCAGCGCCATGTCGCACCCCCGTCTGCCCCGACGCCGTATCCGTCGCCCGCGCCGCGCGGCGCCCGGCCGTCCAGCCGGTCTCCGTAGAGGATGACAACGCCGCCCGCCGGAGGGGATTCGGCGGGCATGCCCTGCAAGGCGGCCGGATCGGCCTGATCCTCGTCGCCCACGGCCACCGCGTCGTCCCGGTGACGCAGCATGGCCGTCAGGATGCCTCCCTGTCGGGCAGCGACGAAGCGCAGGGCATCCTCGGGGCGGACCGCCAGCATGGCGTTCGCCGTGTCCGGCGCGCCATCGTCGGCCGGCGCGCCGACGGACAGGACCCGGGCCGCCAACAGCACCGGAGCGGCGTTGCGCTTGCCGTCGTGGACAAAGGATGCGTAGACGTCGACGCTGTCGCCCACGCGCAGCCGGCCAGCCAACGGCCCGAGGTCGGCGACGGTCACATTCAAGGCGCGCATTCCTGCTGGCAATGCAAGCTGCGCCGCAGGCGCCGTCGACGCCTGCCCGGCGGGTTGGCCCAGCAGATGTGCCGGCAGGATGATCTCGCCCGCATCGATATCCGCTGACAGCACCGCGCCCAGCAATGCTTGCGCCGCCAGCGGATCCAGGCTGGCACGGGGCGCCCAGGCCGCGGGAACCTGCCGTCGCTGCAGGTGCGATTCGTCCAGCCGCGTGCCCGCCGCCAGGTCCTCGGCCGCCACCAGTCGTTCGACAACGGGCGCGTTGGCCGCCACCGGCTCGGGCTCGCCTTGTCCGACATGTTCGCGCACCGCCCAGGCCGTGGCCAGGGCCGCTGCCAGCGCCAGCCCGTAGGCGCCAAAACGGCGCCACGCCCGCATCAACAGGGTTTTCATCGTGTCCAGCTCCTGATCCATATGCCGCTGCCCTGTTCCACCGGGGTCGCGGTCCATTGCAATGCCGCGTCGTCCCGTTCCCAGCGCTGCGCCGCGCCTGCCGGAACACGCGCGGCGCGCCAACCCGCGTCGCGCAGGCGACGCTGCGCCAAGGCCTGCGCCCGACGCGGGGACAAGGCGCTGCGCCAGATCTGTTCCCGCACGCGGCGGCCGTCTTCCTGGATTTCAAAATCCAGCTTCAGGCTCGCGTCCGCAGGCAGCCACGCGGGCGGCACAAAAGCGGCCGGCGCGCCAAGCCGGACCTGAGAAATGCTGCCGACGGTACGCCGCGGCCCCACGGCTTCCATCTGCGCCACCCATTGCGCGTCGCCCACCTTTCCCGACAGCAAAACCTGCCCAGGCAACACATGCAGATCAACAAGGGCGGGCTGCTGCCCGGACAGCGAACGTATGAGTTCCGGCACGTCCTGCGGCGTGTCGAACACGAGCACGCCCGCCGGCTGGCCATGCAGCCAGAGACGGTCGGCCAACCACTGCCGCCGGGCACCGGCGGCCAGCTGCAGGTCGGCAGGCGTTGCGGGCCGCGTAACCGCCAATGCCATGCCATCGGTGACGCGCCCGCGAGTCGCCGCATCCGGCCACAAGGCTTGCACGGTCTGAGCGCCCGCGCGGGGCAACGCGCCAGCCGTCAAGGCCAACGTCGCGGCCAGCGCGCGGCGGCATATTTCAGCCACGGAGCCGAAGCGTGACGCCGCGCGTGCACCGCCCCGTGAGCACGATGTGGCAAAGAACGGGGACAGGAGTAACCTCACGGCCGCCCCCCATCCGCGAACAGGCTGTCGGCCGTTGCCACGTCATGCCATGCCGCGAGCCAATCCATGGACAGCGCGGGCCGGCCCCAAGGGGACTCGGCCGTCTCCAGCAGTTGACCCATGGCGCGCGCGCGTTCCTGCGAAACCTGCGATACCCGCCGCCACGACAGGCTCGCGGCGCCGACACGACGCTGCGCGTCCGCATCATCCCGTGCATGTCCCGCCCCGCTCAGCACCTGGACCTGGCGACTGATGCGCAAACCGGAAAACGGCGGTGGCATAGCGACCGTCGTATCGGCGCGCACCTGCACCAGCCGGGCCTCGCCCAACCAATCGTTGCGCAAGGACTGGCTCGCGGCGGACGCGGATCCGCCGCGAGCCACCTGCGCGACGCCGCGCAGGGCCACGCCATTGCGCACGTCGTGCAAGGACATGGCCTGCCCGCGCGCGGCGGTCATGGCGGCCTTGCGGCTGGAATTGCCCAGCTGCATGGCCGCAAGCTGCGCCCGCCCCAGGCCCAGCGCGGCGTGCAGCAACAACGTCAGCAAGGACAGCAACAGCACGGACTCGATCAAGGCCTGCCCGCGTTGCGCGGCAAGCGGAAGGCACACGTCCCTCATGGCCTGCCCTCCTGGCCTTCCTCCGCAGGCCCGGCAGCAGCCAGCCGGGCCTGCCAATACGGGCGGAACAAGGTGGCAAGCTCGTCTCGCCCATCCGGGCTCGGCGACGGCCGGACGAAATAGGTCTGCGCCGTGCTGGACGCCATGATGGTCCGGGCATACGGATTGCCCGGCCGCGCCGTTTCCGGCACGCCATTCGGCGCCAGGCGCGCCTGCACAGTGAAACTCAAGGGAAGCCCCCGCCTGGACCGCGCGATATCGTGGTACGCGGGCAGCCCCGAGCCGGCCGCTTGCCGCCCCTGGGCCATGCCGTAGGAATTCGCCAACGGATTGCCCGTCCCGGCCACAAGGTCCCAGCCCGCAAAGGCCTGCACCCAGCGCCAGAAGTCCTGTTGCGAGAAGTCCGCCGGTGGCGCGTCCGCGTAGCGCAGACTCGCGGGCGGCGGGCTGGCGCCATCGAGCGCGATGCCCCAACCCATTGCGTACTCGCGAAAATAGCAGCCGATCCATCGATTGCTGCGCAAGGCGTGGAAGGACTGCGTGTCGACTGCCGCCCAACGGCCGTCCGGCCCCAGCCACGTCGCGCCGCCGCGTCGTAGCTCGTTGCGCAGCGATGGGCACGACGACAGCACCGCCGTCGCGCCACTGCGGGTGGCATCGCGAGACGCAAGGAAACCGTAGCGCCGCGCCGCCGCCCGCGCGGCATCGGCCAGGCCGGAGCCGGAGCCGGGCGCGATGCGTTCGATGAATCCCGCCGCGCTGTCATCAAGCACGCGCAGGCTCAGACCGGCCAGCGGCGTGTCGACGGCTTCGACCGTGTGCGTCCCATCCGCTTGCTCGCCAGAAAAACTGGCATGCAACACCCGCGACATGATGCGGTCGCGCTCGGCGATCAGGTCGCGGGCCTCGGCCGCCGCCACATCCGCCAGCACGCCATGCACGACGGCGTCGTGCCGCGCCAGCGCATCCGCCAGGCCGGCCCCGGCGCCGGGCAGGCCTTGCATGTCGCGATAAGCCTGCCCGGCGCGGGCGCCGAACAGATTACCCAGCAGACTGGGAGGCGGGTTGCGGCGTCGGGCCTGCGCCTGCGCGCTATCGAGGTAGCGCGCCGACGCGGCCAGCGTGACCAGGTGCGCCATCGCAACCTGATGCGCGATCTGACTGCGATTGGCATAGGCGATGGCATTGAGGTGGCGCGCCTGCAGCAGCGCGCCGCTGTACGCGGCCGCGTCCACGGCGTGGGTCAGCCGGACGCGCTGCTCGATGATCCTGCCCAGTCTGTGCATGGCGACCAGCGCCGCGACGGCGCCGGCCAGCAGGACGAGGCCCGCGACCAAGGCCTGCCCGCGCTGCGCCGACGCATGGCCGTGGCGCGCCATCACTTGCCGCCCGCCACGTTGCCGCCATAGGCCTTGAGTGACACGGCCCGGGTTTCGCCCGCTGCCTTCTGCGCGGCCTGCCGCCCCGCGCGCAGCGACGCGCTGCCGTCTTCGCCGGACAGCTCATGGGCCATGGCCGCGACCTGCGCGCGCACCACCTGGCCGAAGTACTGATAGACCGCGATGGCCGCCACCGCCACCAGGGCCACGACGATGATGTATTCGGTCATGCCCTGGCCCGCCTGCCGCTTCAAATTGCGCCGCATTTCCGTTCTCCGACACTGTGTAGGGATCCACAGTGTCGGCGGCGCGCGAACGCCCGACCATTCGCGCATGCCGAGACGGACAAAACCGGCCCGCTCGCCTTGACAGCAGCAATCCGGGCTGCCGCCGCCGGCCGGCCACGGCCCGCGCCCCGCCATATGGGGACGTGTAACACCCTGATTTTCTGGGGTTTTCCCTATTGCCCGCCGCTACCCCCGGCAGTAGATTGGACTCGCCGGGCTGTCTGACACCCATCGCGTGCGAAGCCGGGCAGGAGCGCCTCAGACTCATCCAGAGCTGGGGCGCTCTTCCATTTGGGGACGCCATTGCGCCGCGTGCCGGCGTCTCTGGCCCAGCCAGCCTCAGGCCTGTCGCTCGGGATCCGCGCGCCAGACCCGCCAGCTTTCTATCGTGGCCGCCAGCGCGCCGCCGAGGACCACGGCCAGCAACAGCGCGTAGCCGTGCGCTTCGTCCACGACGGGCAAGAGCGCCAGTCCGGCCAGGCTGCCCAGGAAATAGATGTGGCCGAGCATGCGGTTGGCCCGCTCCCAGGCCAGGCGGCTGCGCCGCGTCCAGTAGACGCGCAGGCCCACCCACGGATTGGGCCCGGCCTTGCCGAGCAATGCGCCCACGACCAGGATTCCCACCCATGCCAGCACCAGCCCCCAACGGGCGATCCAGAGCGGGTCCGCACCCGGCTGCACCCGGCCCAGCCCCAGCGCCGCCAGCAGCGCGGTCACGAACGCAAAGCCCAGCGCCGTGCAGACGCGGGCCGCCACCAGGGACTTGCGGGTGCCGGCCGCCACGTCCGCGCGCGCCAGCACGCGTTTCACCATGGACTCCAGGCCCAGCGTCAGGACGGCGAAGCCCAGCAGGACGCCCGCGGCCTCCAGCCTGCCGCCCCAGCGGTCGACATTGCCGTGCATGTCGAAGTGCATGGGCAACGGCCCCTGCGGTCCGAACAGGGCGATGTACCCGGCCAGGCCGACCTGCGCCGCGACCAGCGCATAAACGCCCTTGCCCAGCAGGCCGTCCGATGATTCCACGCTTTTCATGATGTTCCCGGTTTCCTGGTCTTGGACGCCCGCGCACCCGGGCGCCCCGCTCCCGCCAGATCCAGCAGGAACGCCAGCGCATCCTCGAACGCGCCGGAGACCAACCGATAACGGACCGAGGTGCCGGCGCGCTCGGCCTCGATCAGCCCGGCATCCTTCAAGACGGCCAGATGCCCGGTGATGGTGGGCCAGCTCATGTCGAACAGCCGGGCGATATCGCCGGACGCCATCGGCCCCGCGCGCAACGCGGCGATGATTTCCCGGCGGATGGGGTTGGAGAGTGCCTTGAAAGTGTCGTTCATTTCGGAAAAATATTAATTTGGAAAAATCCTAATTTCAAGACGCAAGGCCATCGCGATTACAAAATCCATACAGAGTCCGCCAATCCCATCACGAATGCCTGGCTAGCATGGGGGCTGCACACCCCCACCCGACTACCCATGCCAGCCAACCGTCCGTCGGCAGCCTTGGCGCACATCAGCATGGACGCGCAGCGCACGCCGGCGATCGACGCCTTGCGGGGCTGCGCCGTGCTGTGCGTCGTGCTGCTGCACATCCAGATCCACATGCCGCAGGAGCAGAGCCTGCTCGCCAGCATGCTGCCCCAGACGCTGTTCAACATCGTGTTCCGCAGCGGTTACTACGGCGTGATCATTTTCTTCGTGATCTCCGGATTCCTCGTCACATGCTCGGCGCTGGAACGCTGGGGATCCCTGGATGCCGTGCCCTGGCGCGCCTTCCTGCTGCGGCGCGCGGCGCGCATCTATCCCTGCCTGCTGCTGCTGCTGATCGTGCTGGCGGCGCTGCACGGGCTGGACGCGCCCGGTTTCGTCATCGAGACCACCAGCCTCGCGCGTGCTGCGCTGGCCGCGCTGGGCATGCACCTGAACTGGCTGGAGGCCCGCACCGGCTATCTGCCCGCCGCCTGGAACGTGCTGTGGTCGCTGTCGGTGGAAGAGGCGTTCTACCTGGCGTTTCCGCTGCTTTGCATGCTGGCGCTGGCGACGGGAGAACGGCTGCTGAAGCTGACGCTGCTGCTGTTCGTGGCGCTGGGGCCGTTCGCCCGCGTCGCCTTCACCGACAACGAGATCTGGGCGGACCACTCCTATCTTTCCTGCCTGGACGGCATCGCCATCGGCTGCCTGGCCGCGCTGTACAGCACCCGCGCGCGCCATGTGCCGACCCGCCTGTTCATGCTGTGCGGCGGCGTCCTGTTCGCGCTGGTGTTCTTCCTGCGCAAGGCGACCTACGCGCTGGGACTGACCGGCGCCGGCCTGAACGTGACGGCGCTGGAAATCGGCGCGGCCTTGCTGCTGATCGCCTGGAGCCGCCGCAGGCCGAGCCTGGAGCCGCCCGGGCTATGCCTGGCGTTCCTGCGCTGGATGGGTGTGAACAGCTACGAGATCTATCTGACGCACATGTTCCCGGTGATGCTGCTGGCCTCGGTGTCGTGCCGCAACGCCATCGCGGCCGACGGCTGGTGCTCGGCCGCGCTCAGCGCCAGTGCGGCGCTGGCCGTGCTGCTGTCGGCGCTGCTGGGCAGCCTGGTCGCGCGCTACTATTCCACGCCCATGCGACGCCGGCTCACGCAGCTGACCGGCGGCCTGCCCCGACGGCGTCAGGCGCGGATGCGCGCCTGAACCCTTGCCACCGCGCTACGCGACCGCCACGCCCTCCCGCTGCCCGAACTGGCGGCGGTATTCAGTGGGGCTCACTCCCATCTTGCGGCGGAAATGATGCCGCATGGTCATGGCCGTGCCCAGCCCCGTCCGCGTGGCGATCTGCTCGATGGACAGCCCCGTGCGTTCCAGCAGCTCGCGCGCGATATCCAGCCTGGCCCGCACGATCCAATCGGCCGGCGTCATGCCCGTGGCCGCCTGGAAGCGGCGCAGGAACGTGCGCTCGCTCATGGCGGCGCTCGCGGCCAGATCGGCGATCCGCAAGGGCTGGTCGATACGCGCGCGCAGCGCATCGAGCACCGGGGCCAGCGAACCGCCCTCTTCCTGGTCGACCGGCGACTCCACGAACTGCGCCTGACCGCCCTCGCGATGCGGCGGGATCACCAGCCTACGCGCCACCTGGTTGGCCCTGGCCGGCCCGTAATCACGACGCAGCAGGTGCAGGCACAGATCCAGGCCCGCCGCGCTGCCCGCCGACGTCAGCAGCTGCCCCTCGTCCACATACAGCACGTCCGCATCGACCTGGATGCGCGGATACCGGCTGCGCAGGGCATCGGCATAGCGCCAGTGCGTGGTCGCGCGCTTGCCGTCGAGCAAGCCGGTCGCCGCCAGCACGAAGGCCCCGGAACAGATCGACAGCAGGCGCGCGCCGCGCGCGTGGGCCAGGCGCAAGGCGTCGATCACGGCGGCCGGCACCGGCTCGTCAGCGCCGCGCCAACCCGGAACGATGATGGTGCCGGCCTGCGCCAGCCTGTCCACCCCGCCATCGCTTTCCATGATCAGGCCGTATTGGCTCCTGACCCTGCGCCTGCCGACGGCGCAGGTTTCGAAGCGGTACCAGTCGGCGCCGAACTCAGGCCGGGGCAGGCCGAACACCTCGGCCGCGCATGAGAATTCGAAAACGCACAAGCCGTCGTACACCAATGCCGCGACCAGGGGATTCAGCGGTTTCCGGGGCAATTTCGGTTTTGGCATGATTTGATCGATAAATGGCGAATCCGCCAATTGTCCGCTCATGCGCGGCCGACAACAATAGGGCCTGCGCGCGCTTGCGCATTCATCCCGAACCAGGAGCCCCAACATGCCAGTCAATGCCGTGACCCAGATCCCCGCCGCCCCCGCCGATGAGGCCGTCCGGCATTTCGAGGCCGCGTTCCGGTTCGAGACGGATTGCTGGGACACGCACGAGGCGCTGAGCCAGCAGGCCGATCCCGGCTTCGTGCTGCTGGACGTGCGCAGCCCGGAGAATTATGCGCAAGGCCATGTGCCCGGCGCGCTCAGCCTGCCGCGGCGCAAGATCATCGCCTCGCGCATGCGGCAGCAATACGAAGCCGGCACGCTGTTCGTGACGTACTGCGCGGGGCCGCACTGCAACGGCGCGGCCCGTGCCGCGGCCGCGCTCGCGCGCCTGGGCTATCCGGTGAAGATCATGGCCGGCGGCATCACCGGCTGGATGGATGAAGGCTTTCCCCTGGAGCGGGACGCGCCGGTTTGACGCGGCGGTCACAGCAAATACAGCCGGAAAGGATAGGCGTAATACAGCCGCTCGGTCCGGCCTGCCTTGCCCTGGAACTCCTGATGTATGCCGCGGCGCGCCTGGAACAGCGCGTCCATCGGCGAGCGGCCCTGGCTCAAGCCTCCAAAGAAATAGCGGATCATGAGCGTGGATGAATTGCCGGCCTCGTTGTTGATGAGGGGCGCCAGGAAATGGCGGACGCCATTGCGGCGCGCCGACGCGATGAATGATTCGCTGATGCCCAGCTGGCTCGAATCCAGATAGACCAGCTTGAACCGGGACCCGTCCAGCGCGTCCGCCTCCATGTCCCGCTCGCCCAGCTCGATGACGTCATCCTCGTCCGCCGGCGCCGATCCCCAGGATGGCGTTACCGATCCGTATGCGCTGATCAGCAGGAAGTCGTAGTCCGCGTGCGCGAACATGCGCGGATCGGCCTGCTCGATGTGCAACAGGTCTGACGCCGGGAACAAGCGCTGCGCTTCGCCCGCGCCATTCTCCGGATCCGTTTCTGGATCGCGCACAATCAGGCCGCGCAGCGGTCCGCCGACGGCAGGCCCTTCGATTGCCGTGGGCGATGGCCGGGACAGGGCGAAGGCGGTCGGCTTGACCAGGAACAAGGGCTCGCCGTCCACCGGCAGCAGATCCAGCGCGAAATGCAGGAAGCGGGGGTTGATCTCGAACACCACGCAAGCCGCCTCTCTCAGGGCCGGGCGCAAGGGCCCCAGCAATTCCACCGACAGCAGCTCCAGCCTGGCATCGAACCTGGCATCCGGTCCCTGCTTCCCATCCAATGCTTCATAGACCTTCAGGAACTCCTTGGCGATGGCATTGACGGAACGCTCGCTGGTCACGGTCAGGGCGGTCTTGCCATCGCTGGCGCGCAACGCGAGGCGTCCGCCTTTTTCCAGCAGGACGATTTCCAGGCAGGAGCCCTGCGCCTGCGCCGCCGGGGCGGCCAGCGGCAGGAGCGACGCCAGCAACGCCAGCGCGGCGCTGGCCGCGCCGCGCCGCCACGGACGGATCTGCCCGACACGACGACGCATACGGAATGTCATGGCAGCCACGGCACCTGCCCGAAAAAGGGATCGTCATCATAGACAGATCCGGCGCATCGAGATGCAAGCCAACAGTCAAGATTTGAGCAAGATTTGTCAACGCGGCAGCCAGCGTTCCACACGACGGCAGACCCGGCCCGGGTTGCGAGCGTCCCGCCGCCAGACAGCCTGCGCCGCCAACGGACAAAGCAGGTCCGGATTGCAAATTTATTCACAAATTCGGCACAGAGCCAGCCGGAACCCGAGCGCGCCTGGCAGTACGATCGCGCCACTTCGCCAGCGCCACGCGCGCATTCGTCCACCATGATCAAATTCATCCTCCGCATACTCGTCGTCGCCATCGTCAGCTTCTTCGTGGCGTACTTCATGGTGGACCGGAGCCTGAACTATTTCTTCAGGCCGCAGATCGAGAGCGTCGCCCTGCGCGCGGTGCGCGGCGAACTGCATGCCCTGCACAAGGAACTGGATGCCATCGCGCCAGCGGACCGGGCGCGCATCCTCCACGCGGAGATCGCGCCGCTGTATGGCGCCGACATCCACTTGCTGCCCCAGGAACAGGTCAGGCTGGGCGACAAGGAGCGGGACCAGCTCGCCCGCCTGGGCGTGGTCTTTCGCGAAGACAACGGCATCTACCTCTTCCCCCTGCCCGGCGAGCCGGCGCAATGGCTGCAGGTACGCCAGCCCGGCGACAGTCCGGCCGACAGGCTGCTGGCGTGGAGCGCCTGGCTGCTCCTGAGCCTGATCGTGGCCACCGCCCTGTTCCTGCTGTGGGCCTTGCCGATCTGGCGCGACCTGAACGTGCTGCGCAACGCCACGCAGCTGATCGGCCAGGGAGACCTGGGCACCCGCGTGCGCCTGTCGCGTGTGGCCGGCATCCGGCACGTGGGCGAGAGCTTCAATCAGATGGCCGAGCGCATCGCCGCGCTGATCGAGAACCAGCGCAGCCTGACCAACGCCGTCTCGCATGAACTGCGCACGCCGCTGGCCCGGCTGGCCTTCGAAGTCGACCTGCTGCGGCAGGACCGCAGCGGCGCGCGCCGCGAGCATATCCTGCAGGACATGCAGGCGGACATCGACGAGCTGGAAAGCATGGTGGCGGAACTGCTGGTCTACGCGCGTCTGGAACGGCCGACGGACGACATGATGCCGCAGGAAACCATCGACGCGCGCGACTGGCTCGGCGACACGCTGGCGCAAGTCGACCACCTGGCGCAAGCGCGCGCCGTGCGTTGCGTAGTGCACGGCGATTGCCCGCCGCAGGTCCGCCTGCACCGCCGCTACATGAGCCGGGCGCTGCTCAACCTGGTGCAGAACGCGGTACGCTATGCCAGCCGCCTGGTGCATGTATCCCTGGCCGCTCGCGCGGACGGCGCCTACGAACTGATCGTCGACGATGACGGCCCGGGCATACCGGCCAGGGACCGCGACAAGATCTTCGAACCCTTCATCCGTCTGGACGAGAGCCGCGACCGCGGCACCGGCGGCGCCGGCCTCGGGCTGGCCATTGTCCAGCGCGTGGCGGCCGCGCATCATGGCGACATCAGCGTGCATGGCAGCCCGCTGGGCGGCGCGCGCTTCATCCTGCGCTGGCCTGCGCCCGAGGCGCGGCGCGCCGAATCGCAGCGCGCCGCCTGACATGCGCTGTCCCATCCGAAGACCTGGCCGCTCACCGCAGCCAACGGATCCTGGCCGACTCACGAGGCCGGCCGTTCCGCCTTGGCGGCGGGCTCCATGATGTCGCGCGCGCCGCGCGCCGAGAACGGCTGCCACAACTGGCGCAGGAATCCGTCATGGATCCGCCCGCTGATGCCGATATCCACCGGTGGACGACGGTCGCGCGGATGATAGTAGGTGCCGAACAGCCTATCCCACAGCACCACGTTTTCACCGTAGTTGCGATTGCCCTCGGGCAGGCGCTTGGAGTGATGCCAGCGATGCAGCGGCGGCGTGCTGAAGATCCGATCCAGGAAGCCCGTGCGCACGTCGATGTTGCAATGAGTGAGCAGGCCGATGAAGGCGGTGGCCGCGCTGACCCACAGGAACACGCGCAAGGGCGCGCCCAGCAGCAACAAGGGCGTCTGACTGCATGCGATCTTAATCAGCGTGTCCACGATATGAAAGCGCCCGGTGTTGATCACCCATAGGCGGCGCACGCTGTGATGCAGCGCATGGAAGCGCCATAGCGGCCGCCATTCATGCGCGGCGCGATGCGCCACATACAGGCCCAGCTCCGCCACCACCAGCCCCAGGACCACCTGCAGGGCCATGGGCCATTGCGCGGGCCACGGTCCGGCCTGCGACGCGGCGGGTTGCAATGCGATCGCGGAGGCGGCGCCGGCCAGCGTGGCGAGATAGGCCCCTAGCTGCGCCACGCCCTTGGTGAACAAGGTATGAGCCAGATCTTCGCGCATCTCTCCGTCGTTGGCCTGCCAGGCCCGCTCATAGGGCAGGATGCGCTCGCAGGCCAGGATCAACAGGACCACGCCCAGATAGACCAGATTGAACCAGAACATCGGCGACGCCGTCGCCAGCGCGGCACCGGTGCCGGCCAGTCCGGCGCAGAGGATGGCGGGCCACGCGAGCACCCGCAGCGCCTCGCGCGCGAGTGAACGGCAACGCGCGAGGCGCAAGGCCACGACGCGAAACTTCATCTCGGACTCCGGGAGAGTTCGGCCGCGACATCGGCGTCGCCAGGCTCGGGAAAATCAAGGCGAAAGCAGGCGCCGCCGTCCGGCCCGGACGCCACGGAAACTTCGCCTCCGTGGCGGCGGATGATGCGGGCCACCAGGTTCAGGCCCAGGCCGGCGCCCGTGCTGTGCGGCGACTCCTTGACGAAGGGTTTGAAGATGTCTTCCCGCCAGCCTGGCGGCACGCCGTCGCCCTGGTCGCAGACCTCGACCGCGCGAACGCCATGAACGCGCAAGGTGATGACGCCGCGACGGCCGCCGTGCTGGATGGCGTTCTGCACCAGGTTCGACACGGCCCGCTCCAGCGCGGGCCGATCCCCGGCCACCGTAACCGGCCCTGCCCCCGACTCGAATGCGATCTGGTACCCGGCGCCAACGGCCAGCGGCGCCAGCTCCGCCGTGACGCCGCGCACCAGCTCGACCAGGTCCAGCGGCAGCAGCGGCGCGCTGTCGCGCTCCAGCCGCTGCGCGTCGAGCAATTGTCCCGCCAGCAAGGATAGGCGCGCCGCGTCCTCCAGCAGGCGGGCGCGCTCCGGCCCGGCCGGCAAGCCCTCCAGGCGCATGTTCAGGATGGCGATCGGCGTGCGCAGCTCATGCGCGGCATCGGCCAGGAAGCGCTGGTGGCGCGCATAGCCTTCGTCCAGCCTGGCCAGCGCGCCGTTGACCGCCCGCACCAGCGCGGCGGCTTCTTCCGGCACGTCGCCCAGGGGCAGTCTCGTTTCGCGACGATCGATGTCGATGCGGCCGGCCTGCTCGGCCGCCGCGCGCAATCCGCCCAGCGTGCGCCGCACCACCAGATGGGTGGCCAACAGCGTCGCCGCGAGCGTCATCAACGCGATCGGCAACACCATCTTCCACAGGACCAGGCCCGCCCCGATCAGCGCATTGCGCGCCGTGATCGAACTGGCTGGCCCCGTCAGCACGCCCACGCGACCCGCCTCGGTCTCGACCTTGCGCATCCGCGCCGTGCCGCGCGGCGGATCGCCCAGGTTCCAGCCCAGCCGCGCCTGGCCCACGCCGTCCAGCGCGCCGCCAACGGCGGCGAATTCCGGCGGCACGGGCCCATCGCGCAGCTCCCTGCCCTGGCCGTCCCGCAACACGGCCCATAGATCGGGCTGCTCGGCGCGCAGGCCGCGCAGGCGTGGCGTGTCGCGCAGCACCAGCGCGCCGGACGCATCGCGCGCCACGGCCTCCTGCAGGATCTCCACCGTGTTCTCCTGCGACGAGAATTCGACCAGGTTGCCGGTGACGAACAACAGCGCCACGACCAGGATCTGTATGCCCACCTGCGCCAGCACCAATCGCCAGACCAGCCGCCGTCCCAGCGAGGCGCGGCGTCCGGCCGGCGGATCGGAAAGGCCGTCCGCCGTCATGATGCGGCAGCCTGGGGCGGCAGGGCCCGCAGCAGATAACCCACGCCGCGGATGCCGCAGATCTCCACGCCCGCCGACGCCTGTTCCAGCTTGCGCCGCAGGCGCGACACATGCGTATCCAGCGCGTTGGACTGGATATCATCATCCAGGCTGAACACCGCGCTCTCGAGCGCGGCGCGCACCACGGTGCGGCCGGCTCGCCGGACCAGGGTTTCCAGCACCAGCAATTCGCGGCGCGGCAGTTCCAGCCGCTGGCCCGCGACGCTGGCCTCGCTGTGTGTCAGGTCGAACGCCAGTCCCCCCAGCCGGACCACGTCGGGCTGCATCAGCACGGGACGACGCAGCACGGCGCGCAGACGTGCCAGCAGTTCATCGAACGCGAAGGGCTTGACCAGATAATCGTCCGCGCCCGCGTTCAGGCCGCCGACCTTGTCGGCCAGCTCGCCCACCGCCGTCATGACGATGACCGGCACGCCCTCTTGCCGGGCGCGCAGCCGGACCAGCAGCTCCAGCCCGTCGCCATCCGGCAGCCGCCGGTCCAGCAGCACCGCGTCGTGCTGGCCGCTGTCGGCGAGGCTGCGCGCCGCGGCCAGCGTGCCGGCGTGATCCAGCGCGATGCCATGGCGGCGCAATGCGGCCGTCAGCGCGTCGACCATGCCCGCCTCGTCCTCGACCAGAAGAATCCGCACGTGCAGTCTCCCTATCCCTAGTACCGGATCACGGGCGGCAACGCGCGGCGGCCGCGAAACAGCGCCTCGCAATCCACCGGCCGTCCCCAATGGATGCGGCCGTCCCGGCACGGATCATATGCCGGCTCGGCGCCGTAGAGTATGACCGGCCCCTGACCGCGCCGCATCAGCTCCTCGCAGTTCACGGGACGTCCCCAGTTGATGCTGCCATCGCGGCAGGGGTCGTAGTGCGGCGCGGGCACCACCACGGCCGGCGGCGGCATCACGATCACCGGCGGTCCGCCGTAGACCCAATCCTGGGCCGGCGCGGCGGCCGGCGCCAGGCAGGCGCAGGCGACAAGCAGCAAGGCCAGGCGCGACGGCCTGGAAGCAACGGTATGGGCGAATTCCTGGAGCATGGCTTTTCCCGAAACGCGGGGCGCATCCCCGCCACGGCCGCCAGTATCGAAGGGGTCGATTGCGTGAACATTGCGCGCGAACCGCCCGCGCGCGCCCTTGCGCCAGCGCCCGCAGGCTGCAAGATTCATCCCATACAATCGAGCGGCTCCGCCACGTTCGCATCGCGCCCTTCCATGCACGACGCGACGTTCCTCCATCCCCACACCTGTATAGATAGCCTGCATCCGATGAAAGCGCTATTGCTTTGCCTGACCCTCGCCGCCGCCAGCGGCGCCGCCCTCGCCCAATCCGCGCCTGCCGTGTCCCAGAAGGAAATGCAGGACACGATCGAACAGCTCAAGAAACTGCAGAACCCCGCGCCCGGCGCCAGCGCCGTCAAGGGCTGGGTGTGCCGCGACATGGAGGATGGCGGCACGCGCCTGTACATCGTGGACCGGACCGGCATCGCCCGCATGAACAAGGTCCCCAGCACGGAAGCCGCGTTGCTGGACACGACCACGCCGCTCGAACAGCTGCAGGCCTGCAAGCGGCCGGACTGACGCCGCCAGACAGCCAACCCGGCTCGGGCGGCGCAACGCCATCATCCCGCGCCGGACGGCGGCTTCGCCCGCGGCGACGATGTCCATCGCCGGGCATTGGCGCCGGGCGAGCCTCGGGAGTAATCTGGCGTGGCATCCACGACACGCCGGAGACCATCATGTCCCGCAGCCCTCTTATCGAAGCCGGCACATCCCAGACGGGCAATCTGCTGCAGTTCCTGGCCTGGCTGTCCGAGCGCCCCCGCAGCTACGCCGACACCATGGAAGCCTGGAAAACCAGTTGCCCCCGGCTCTCCGCCTGGGAAGACGCGACGTCCAACGGCCTGGTCGACACCGCCCACGGTCCCGCCAGCGCCGGATCCATCATCGTGCTGACAGACAAAGGCCGGGCGCTGCTCGACGCCCATAAAGGCGCGTAGCACGCGGCATCGGCCGCGTGCGGTTACATCCCGTGCCACGGCAAGCAAGAATCCTTACAGTCGACCCGCAAATCTCCACTATTCCGCGCGCCGCGACGCCGCACAATTTCGTTTCGATCAACCAGGATTCACACTGATCAAATGAAATGGCTATTGGTCGCGGCGCTTTGCGCGCTCGCATCGGGCTGTGGCCTGGCCGCCGCGCCCTGCCGCGTTGCATCGGCCGCCATCAAGATTGTTCCCGTCGTCGGCCACACCGTCGCAACGCCGACGGACGCCTGCGCCGACATCATCGACTGACGGCTCCACTCGTGCCACCGATGGATCGGCAGCGCCATTGGGTGGCACCAGGATCAGTCTGAGAATTGACATGCGGCACATGCCGGCGTCGACCCGCGCGACATGCACGCCGCCATCCTCATTCCTGCCCCGACGCGCTCGCTCACATCACCAAGAACAAGCCTGCAGCGCGGCGAATGCGTGTCCGCCACGCCGAATCGATACGCGAACGCGCCTATCGTTTTCCCTCATCCATCAGTCGCCCCCCAAGCACGGCGCGACGCCATCGTTACAGAAGCGGATCAACATGTAATTCCCCTGTTCGGTGAATGACAGAAGCACGGGACTAGAGTGCTTTGACCAGGCTGCCGCGAAGAGGGGACGGCATGCACTGGGCAGCTGCCGGTGGCGTCATGCCGCCGGCGGTTTCGTCCCCTGCCGCGCGCGAATGGCGATCTACCCGATAGCGATCAAAACCAAACAAGGGGAGCCACTCCATGAAGAAACACCTGTTCGCGGCCAGTGTGACCACTGCGCTTGCAGTCACCTCTGCAAGCGTTGCCGCCGAATCATCCGTAACGCTGTATGGCGTCATCGACACGGGCCTCGGCTACGCCAAGGTAAGCGGCGACTACCGCGATCCGAAGACAGGCGCGGTCAATCGCCTGGACAACAGCCATGTCGGCATGACCAACGGAACCACCGCAGGATCCCGCTGGGGCCTGCGCGGCAAGGAAGACCTGGGAGGCGGGCTGTATGCAACATTCAAGTTGGAATCGGGCTTCAACTCGGCCAATGGCACGCCGGGACAGAACAACCGGCTGTTTGGCCGCGACGCCGTGGTCGGCCTGACCAGCGCTGACTTGGGAAAACTCGAATTCGGCCGCCAATTCAACATCGGCACTCAGTACATGCTGAGCATATTCGGCGCGAACTTCGGCAACGGTTTCACGCAGTGGAACACCGGCGCGGGCCTGGGCCTGAGCGGAGCGGCTTTTGGCCGCTACGACAACATGGTGCTCTATGAAACACCGTCCATGGGCGGGCTGACCGCAGCGATCAGCTACTCGAGCAACATCGACGACAAGCGGGACGGCGAAACCGGATTCGCGACCGCGGACAATACCCGCGCCGTCACGGCGGGGCTGCGCTACCTGAATGGACCGCTCGCCGCGTTCCTTTCCTATGACCAGCTGAACGGCTCCAACAAGCTGTCACAGCCGAGCGAGCGCAACGCCACCCCTCGCTCGTACCTGATCGGCGCCTCATACGACTTTGAGGTCGTGAAACTCCTGCTCGCGTATGGCCGTACCACGGATGGCTGGTTTGGCGGCAGTTCATTGCCCGCCGGCGCCGCGATCGGCAAATTCAGCGGCATACCAACCAACGCCTTCGTCGACGGCTTCAAGTCCAACTCGTACCTGGCAGGCATTTCAGCGCCGGTCGGCGCGGCCGGCAGCATGTTCGCGTCCTGGCAGCGCGCCGACGCGAACAATTCGCGCCTGACCTCCGATGACGCCACCACCAACACGTTCTCGCTCGGCTATACCTACAGCCTGTCCAAGCGAACCGCCATCTACGGACTGGCGTCCTATACCAACAACTATGCGTTCCTGAAGGACGCGAAGTACACGGACGTCAGCGTGGGCTTGCGGCACGCGTTCTGACGAGCGTCGGCGCGGCACGCCAGGATGCGAGCCTGAAGGCGTGACGCGCCGCTCCTGCCGATAGCCGGCCTCCGACCGCACGCCGCCTGCAATGAGACAGGTCGAGACAGACCCACGGCGTGCCAGCGGCAATCGGTCTATTTGACGGACATCCCTCCTCCGCGAAGGGACGGGAATCGTCGCAGCGCATGCCCGCGCAAGCAGGCATGCGCTTTTTTTCATTGCGCGCCTGTTGCGCTCATCCGCAACGACGATGGCAGATTTGTCTTTTACACAAAAGCTTCCATGCTATTTCTTGGCACAGCGCCACATCACATGGACGGACGAGTCTAAAAGAGCGCATGCTGTGGACTTGATCCCCGGCCGGTACAGCCGGGGATTTCTTTTTCCCGTCGCAATCGTCCGAACGCATCGCACCCAAAAAACGAGCCACCGCTCGCGCCGTCCTTGTCCGCAACGTCGCATGCATCGGCAGTATCATGGCCTCCCACGACAGGCGCCAGCCTGTATGCCACAGCACAGACGCCCATCTCCAGGACCCGACGCGATGACCATCATGACGTTGCTCGAATTCGCCGGCATGGATCGGCAGGCCTACGACAGACTGGGCGCAAGCCTGCAGGCGCAAGGCGCGCCCGCAGGCATCCTCTTCCATTCCTGCGGCGCGGTTCCGAATGGCTGGCGCATCGTCGACGCCTGGCGGTCGCAGGAGGACTTCGATCACTTCGTTGATGAAACCCTGTTGCCCGCGGCCCGAAGCCTGGGCATCCCCGCGCCGGCCCGGCGCGAGCACTTTCATGCCTACCATGCGGGCATGGTGGCCCCAGGGGCCTGCTGAGCGCGAATGCCCGGCATCCGCATGTGGCCGTTCCCCACGGCATGACAAAAAGAAGTCAGTTTTCTTGAACAACTCGCAAGACCGACGATCAATTGTTCACGAAACTTCAAATTTCTCGTCGACGCGATTGATAGAGTGACCGGACTGTTGAACAAATTGGTTCGGCAGCGACGCTTGCATGGACAAGGCCTCCATAGCGGAGAGAGGCTGCCATATCTGCGCCCGCATCCCGGAAGCCCGCCACGGATTCTCGATTCATCCAAGGGCGGATTGCCGTTGCGTTGCACTCATCTTTCAGTCGACAACATGAAAACCAACAATCAGAAAACAAGCAGGAAGCAATCCAGCAGGAACGGGATCTTGTCAGGCATCACTTGCCTGATGCTATTCAATGCCGCGGGCCCGGCCACCGCAAGCTCCGGTGGTACGCAAGGCGGCATCAGCGTGCACTACGGCGTCGGGGATCGATACCAGCGCTACACGTTGAACTATGAAACGCCCTCGGTCTGGACCACGCGATTCGGCGGCCGCTGGGGCCGCCTGGACCTGACGCCGGAGATCGGCGTTTCGTACTGGACCGCAGACCGCCCGCGCTCGCCCGGCCAGGCCTGGCAGTTCAGCGCGATCCCGATGTTCCGATGGTGGACCAGCGAACGCTTCTACATAGAGGCCGGCGTGGGCGCCACGGTGCTCACGCGCACACGATTCTCGAATCGGAACATCGGCTCGGCGTTTCAGTTTGGCGACCACATCGGCGTGGGCTTTCTGCTGACGCCCAACAGCCGTGTTGGCGTGCGCTATTCGCATTTCTCCAACGCGGGCATCAAGCGACCGAATCCGGGACTCGATACGGTGCAACTGACATACACGCATCAATTCTGATGCATGGCCCGCATCACCGACCAGGAGTTGCGGGCGCCGCCCTCGCGGCTTGCCGGCAAGCGCCGGCTTGATCGTCAACGGGCAATGGACTACTCTATTGCGATGATAACGATTAGATCTTCCCGCCCCGGCGAGGGCGCCCGCGTCGTCGAAATCTGGCGCCGCGCGGTTGACGCCACCCATGATTTTCTTTCCCCTGAAGACCGCCAGGCCATCGACGAGATGGTGTGCGGCTTCCTGCCCCAGGCGCCACTGCTGCTTGCCGTGGACGCGCATGACTATCCGCAGGCATTCATGCTCATCGACAACGGCCACATGCAGGCGCTGTTCGTCGACCCGGCCTGCCGCGGCACCGGCATCGGCGCCGCGCTGGTGCGCCACGGCCTTGCGCTGCATCCCCGGATGACGACCGACGTCAATGAGCAGAACGGCCAGGCCGTGGGTTTCTATGAAAGGATGGGGTTCAAGCGCATCGGCCGGTCGGCGCTTGATGATCAGGGCAGGCCTTATCCGTTGATTCATCTGGCGTATCAGGCGTAGCGCTGCGCTGAACGAAAATACAGTCCGAGCCACCTGCGGGTGGCTTTTCATTTGAGTCGCTCGGGGGCTGGGATGCCGTGGAAGTTTCAGCCGCGTCGGCGTGACGATTTCCTTGCGTTTCTTGTCTGGTTCCGTGATTAGAATAGTCGCATCCCGATGCCGCCGACCATCACACGGAATTCCCATGAAAGACATTCGATCTCTCACATTTGCGCTTGCTATAGCTGCCATTGCGCTTGCTGTGGCCAATCCGGCCGCGGCCGAACAGGGATGCTCGGACGGCTATAAGCCCACTCCCACGCAGAATGGAATTGAATGCCGGCCGGTTCCCGGGCTGTACAGAGGATCGGGCGGAGGAGCCGCCCCCCAGGTCCGCTGGGAGGAGCGCTGGGGCGCGATCGTCATGGATGCCGCTTCCGGGATGACCGGCATCGGCGGCAGCCAGCCCACCGAGGAAGCCGCCATCCAGATCGCCACGGCCATGTGCCAACGCAAGGGCGGCAAGAGTTGCCGCGTCGACATCACCTATTCCAATCAATGCGGCGCTCTCGCCTGGGGCAGCAACCATGCCGTCTCGGCCCGCGGGCGGACGCTGGAAATCGCATCCAAGTACGCCATTGACTCGTGCGAGAAAACGACTGGCAAGAAGTGCGAGGTCTTCTTCTCCGATTGCAGCTTGCCGGTGCGAGTCCAATAGGCAGGTCGCGCATCAATCATGGCGCGATAGCCTGTCCAGGCTTCCTGCCGCAGCCCTGAAGCCTCGGTGCCCCAGGAGCGGAAGAGGCACCTTTCCGGACACAACAAACGCTGGAAAAGAAACAGCCGCCATCGCTGGCGGCTGTTTGCTCCTGATAAATCAGGAGTTTCTTGGTAGGCCCCCCGAGAGTCGAACTCGGCACCAATGGATTATGAGTCCACTGCTCTAACCAGGCATGAGCTAGAGGCCCAGGAAACTTACTGCCCTTCCAGGAAGCTCTTCAGCTTGTCGGCCCGGCTGGGGTGACGCAGCTTGCGCAGTGCCTTGGCTTCTATTTGGCGGATGCGCTCGCGGGTCACGTCGAATTGCTTGCCCACTTCTTCCAGGGTCTGGTCGGTGCTCATTTCGATGCCGAAACGCATGCGCAGGACCTTGGCTTCACGCGGGGTGAGAGAGTCTAGCACTTCCTTGACCACGTCGCGCATGGAGCCGTGCAGCGCCGCGTCCGAAGGCGCCAGCGTCGAGGTGTCCTCGATGAAGTCGCCCAGGTGCGAATCGTCGTCGTCGCCGATCGGCGTTTCCATGGAGATCGGTTCCTTGGCGATCTTCAGGATCTTGCGGATCTTGTCTTCCGGCATGTCCATCTTCTGCGCCAGGGTCGCGGGATCCGGCTCGGCGCCGGTTTCCTGCAGGATCTGGCGGCTGATCCGGTTCATCTTGTTGATCGTTTCGATCATGTGGACCGGAATACGGATGGTGCGCGCCTGGTCGGCGATGGAGCGCGTGATGGCCTGACGGATCCACCACGTGGCGTAGGTCGAGAACTTGTAGCCGCGACGGTACTCGAACTTGTCCACGGCCTTCATCAGGCCAATGTTGCCTTCCTGAATCAGGTCCAGGAACTGCAGGCCGCGGTTCGTGTATTTCTTGGCGATCGAGATCACCAGGCGCAGGTTGGCCTCGGTCATTTCGCGCTTGGCCTTGCGGGCCTTGGCTTCGCCGGTGGCCATGCGCTTGTTGACGTCCTTCAGGTCCTTGAGCGGCAACACGACGCGCGTCTGCAGGTCGATCAGCTTCTGCTGCAGTTCCTGGACGGCCGGGATCTGGCGCTCAAGCGTCTCGGCGTAGGGATGGCCGGCGGCGACTTCGTCCATCACCCACTGCAGGTTGGTTTCGTTGCCGGGGAAGACCTTGATGAAGTGCGTGCGCGGCATGCCGGCACGGTCCACACACGTGTGCAGGACGGCGCGCTCGAGCTGGCGCACTTCCTCGACCTGGTTGCGCAGCGTGTCAGCCAGCTTCTCGACCATCTTGGCGGTGAAGCGGATGCCCATCAGTTCGTTCTGGATGGATTCCTGGGCGCGCACGTAGATGTCCGACTTGTAGCCGTCCTTCTCGTACGACAGGCGCATCTTGTCGAACTGCTTGCCGACTTCGTCGAACTTGGCCAGGGCCTTGACGCGCAGGTCTTCCAGCTGCTTGCTGGACATGCCGCCGGCCGGGCCGTCATCGCTCTCGTCTTCGTCGGCGCTGACGCCGGCGCCGGCGTATTCCTCGCCGTCTTCCGGGTCGACCAGGCCGTCGACGACTTCGTCGATCTGGGCCTGGCCTTCGCGCACGCGCACGACGTGTGCCAGGATTTCGTTGATGGTGGTCGGGCAGGCCGAGATGGCCATGACCATGTGCTTCAGGCCGTCTTCGATGCGCTTGGCGATTTCGATTTCGCCTTCGCGGGTCAGCAGCTCGACCGAGCCCATTTCACGCATGTACATGCGCACGGGATCGGTGGTGCGGCCGAAATCGGAATCCACGGTGGTCAGCGCGGCTTCGGCTTCGTCCTCGACGTCGTCGTCGTTGGACGCGACCGGCGCGTTCTCGCTCATCAGCAGCGTTTCGGCGTCGGGAGCCTGGTCATAGACCGCGATGCCCATGTCGCTGAAGGTGCTGATGATGCCGTCGATGGCCTCGGCGTCGACCAGGTCGTCAGGCAGATGGTCGTTGATTTCGCCGTAGGTCAGGTAGCCACGGTCCTTGCCCAGCTTGATCAGCTGCTTGAGGCGGTTGCGGCGGGCTTCGTATTCCTCGGCGGACACCGGACCGCGGGCGATCAGGTCCTTGGGATCGGCCTTGCCGCGCTTGCCGCCGCGCTTGGGCGGCTTCAGGTCGGGCAGGACTTCGCCTTCGCCGTCCATCGGATCGTCGAAGCCGTCGGAATCATTGTTGGCGTTCTTGGCCGGACGACCAGGACGGCGGCCGCTGGGGGCCGGGCGCGCGCTGCCCACCAGGTCGGCCAGCTTGTCCTCGGCCTTCTTGGCGCGGGTCTTGGTGGCCTTCTCGGGCTTATCCGCCGCGGCGGTCTTGGCGGCCTTCTTGACGGCCGTCTTCGCAGCGGGCTTGGCGACCTTCACCGCAGTCTTGGCGGGCGCTTTTTCCGCCGCCATGCTGACGGCGCGCTTGGCCGTCGTGACCTTGGTTTCAGCCGCATCAATTGCAGAGGAGGATTTGCCAGTGGATTTGGTCATAGTCGCTTCCGTGGTCGTCGCAACCCGTTCGGGCATGTTGCACCGCGCGGAGCCGCGGGAGGCTGGGCCTGCCGCGGCGGCGTTGCGGGTAAAACTGATGAACCGGCCGACTCCATGCGGCTGCGTTGGTCGCAGCGCCTGTCCTTGCGGACCCGCCTTGCGCCATGCCGGTGCGAAACCGTTGGGGCGCTTGGCATACATGGACTCATCCCGCGGGGATGCCCGGGCGTCGGGGGGGCTGCCTGCCTATAAATAGGCGACGCTTGCTTATCGGGTCGTTGCCCTTAGCAGCTGAGTAGACACAGCACCCAAACCTCGAACGCTACGCGGAAGCATCATCCGCCGAACTGCTCGATTCACCTCTGTATAGTAATTAACTGTGTAACAAGCTTGGCGCCCCTGACGTAAGCACCCGCGTTTTTCAGGCGGGGCATCCGGACTTGCCGTTGCCGCTCAGCCGCGAAAACACGTGCCAAACGCCAGACTCGCCAAACTGCACTTCGATTCTGCTTAATCTTTTCCGGCTTTACACAAGGCCCGCGAAAACCGCACATCCGGCAAACTCGGGACCCGACTGGCAACTGTCCGACAATCCGGCCCCGCAATCTTGCGCTGCTTTCCTGCCTGCTTTCCTGCCTGTTGCCCGGCGCTACGGCCCTGCCTTGAACCCTCGGATCCGTCCTGGATCCGGCCGCCCAAGCCATGCGACCGCCATGGTGCTTAGATCACATACGGCGGAAATAGATCCTGCCGCCTGGGCCTCCCGGCACTTCTGACCAATCCGGCCCCGCCACAATCAAGGACTTATCCGCAGCCAGTGCGGAAAACCCTTGATTTTAACGTATTTAGCGTATGCCGGCACCTTTCAGCACCATCATGCGCTGATTCAGCTCCATGTAACGCTTGCGCGCCTCTTCCGTCGCCAGCCCGCCCGCGGCCAGCTTGGCCATTTCGAGCTTGGCCGAGTCGAACTCGATGCGCCGCAAGGCGTCGTCCCATTCGGTCTGGGGATCGGGCAGATCCTCCTGCGACAGCACGTCCGCGCGCATGCCCTTGAGCACGGTGGCCAGATCCGAATCCGGCTCGGCCGCCTCCAGCAAGGCGCCCACATGGCGCGCGCCGCTGGATTGCGCCAGCATGATCAAGTCCCGCACAAGACCTAGATGGGGGCCGTGGTCGATCACTTCAAGCTGCTGGTCTCCCATGGAGTCCACCAGCTCGGGATGCGCCAGCAGCAAGCCGAGCAGGCGCTTGGCCAGCGACGGCATGGTGCGGCGGCCTTCGAAACCGCCGACGTCGTCCTCGCGCCGGCCTTTCCAATTGCCCTTGCCCTTCCAGTCGCCCTTGCCTTTCCAGTCGCCCTTGGGCTTCCATTCCTGGCGACGCTGACCGCCCTGCTGACCTCCTGGCGCACCGGCGGGCTCGCCATGGGCGCCGTGAAAATGCCCGTAATCGGTGTAATCGGACTCTTCCGCCGGAAAGTCGTGAAAGTCATGGCCGGCGAAGTCATAGCCCCCATCCATGAAGCCCGTATCCGACCCCGAAGATCCGGTCGGGACGTCGCCTGCCGGCTGCGGCTTGGCAGCCGCCGGCGCGCCAAACGGCTTGGCCGGCTGCTGCGCCAGCACCTGAGCCATTTCTTCCGGCGTGAGCTGGACCAACTTGGCCATCTCGCGCTCGATCTGGACGCGCAGCGCGCATTCCGGGATCGCGGCCAGCAGCGGCTTGGCCTCGTGCAGACAGCTCGCCCGCCCTTCGGCCTCGTCCATGTTATGGCGCGAGGCCAGCTCGTCCAGCAGGAATCGCGACAAGGCGACGGCTTCGCCCAGGCAGGCCCGGAACGCCTCGGCGCCGAGTTCGCGCACATAGGAATCGGGATCGTGCTCGGCCGGCAGGAAAAGGAAGCGGATCGCGATGTCGTCGCGCAGCACCGGCAGGCAGGCCTGCAGGGCGCGCCAGGCGGCGCGGCGGCCCGCGCCGTCGCCGTCGAAGCTGAAGATGACCTTGTCGCTGGCGCGCAGCAGCTTCTTCACATGGTCGGGCGTCGTCGCCGTGCCCAGCGTCGCCACCGCGTTGGCGATGCCTTGCTGCGCCAGGCCGACCACGTCCATGTAGCCCTCGACCACGATGACCTGGCCTTCCTGCCGGATCGCCTGGCGGGCCTCCCACAGGCCGTACAGTTCCTGTCCCTTGGAGAACAGCGGCGTCTCGGGCGAATTCAGATACTTGGGCTCGCCCTTGCCGATGATGCGGCCGCCAAAGCCGATCAGGCTGCCGCGCGCATTGCGGATGGGGAACATGACCCGCTCGCGGAAGCGGTCGTAGCGACGTCCGTCTTCCGACTCGATCACCAGCCCGGCCTCGACCAGCGCCGGATCGTCGTAATTGGGAAAGACCTGCGACAGCCCATGGCGGTCGGTGCCCGACCAGCCCAGCCCGAAATGCGCGGCGATCTCGCCGGTCAGGCCACGTTGCTTGAGATAGCGGATCGCGGCCGGCGAGGCCTTCAGCAGCTTCAGGTACTGCGCCTGGGCGGCGTCCAGCACTTGCGTGTGCCGGGATTCCTCGGCCTTGCGGCGCGCGGTTTCGGCTTGCTGTCGGGGGCTGCGATTTTCTTCGGGTACCGTCATTCCCGCCGAAGCCGCGAGCGTGCGCACGGCTTCGGGGAAACTGGCGCCCGTATGCTCCATCAGGAAGGTGATGGCGCTGCCATGCGCTCCACAACCGAAACAGTGATAGAACTGCTTGGTGGGGCTGACAGTGAACGACGGGCTTTTTTCGTTATGAAAGGGGCACAGGCCAAGCAAGTTGGCCCCACCCTTTCGCAACTGCACGTATCGCCCGACGACATCGACGACGTCGACCCGGGCGAGCAAATCCTGGATGAATGATTCTGGAATCAATAGATTCGGGAATCAAAGATCAATACAGGCGCGGGGGCAGTTGCTGGCTACGAATCCGCTTGTAGTGGCGCTTCACCGCGGCGGCGTGCTTGCGCTTGCGCTCGGCCGTGGGCTTCTCGTAGAACTCGCGCGAACGCAGTTCGGTGAGCAAACCGGTCTTTTCGATGGTGCGCTTGAAGCGACGCAGAGCGGCTTCAAACGGTTCGTTTTCCTTCAGTCGAACGATAGGCATAAAGTATTGGGCCTGCTTAAGGGGTAACAAAAGTTGATGATAAACCTGGCTTGCTTACCAGCGACGCTGCACAGGTCCAGCCTGCCGGCGCCTGCCCTGGCGTTCAAACGCCCGGCTCTGGCGCCAGTACAACCCCGGCTGGGATCTCCTGACAATCTCTCTTAACGCTATTTCAGCTGGCTGTTCCCGTTACCCGTGAGACACAGTTCACCTTGCAGTCCGGCCCCGCCAATGTTGGGCATTCTTATTCGAATGCCCAAGGCGTGGCCCAAAGGAAGGGCGGAAAGCCAAGTTCGGTTTAGCGATAACCAGCGATTCTAGCACGGGCGGCCGGATTTTGACCATAGACCGGGCACAATCGGCGCCCGGCCCCGCCCTGCCGCCTCGCGATCCGGCGGCTCAGCTCTTGGAGCCCTTGCGGATCCAGGCTTCGAGTTGGTGCGGCCGCAGGCTGTCGTAGTCCTCGAACGGCTGGTGAATCCAGGGATTGGTGGGCAGCTTGTCGACGTAGTAGTCCGGCGTGGCCTGAGAGTGGCCCTTCCACCACAGCACGGCGCTGCGCAATTCGGTGATCTCGGCGAACTGGTTCTTCAGGTGGTCGAAAACCTTGTTGAAGGTCATGCCGGTGTCCACCATGTCGTCCACCAGCAACACCCGCCCGGACAGGGTGCCGCGCGTGATGGTGATGAACTGGGCGATGTCCATATCACCCTGCTTGGTGCCGGCCGCCTCGCGATAGCTGCTGGTGGCCAGGATGCCCAGGGGCACGTCGAAGATCCGCGACATCACATCGCCGACACGCACACCGCCGCGCGCCAGACAAAGAATCTTGTCGAACTGCCAACCGGATTGGTGCACCTGCAAGGCAAGCCGCTCGATCAGGCGGTTGTAGTCGTCCCACGTCACCCACAGATGGCTGTCATCATTGGTCGGCGCGCTCATAGGCGGAATTCTCCTGCATGAAAATACGAAAAGGCCGCCTGCTGGCGTGAGCTGCGGCGGCGATGTGGCGAAATCATAACCCGGCGGCCGGCGCCGCGGATATCAGGACCGGCGCGCGGGCGTCGAGCCGCGTTCCAGACAATGCCCGTCCAGCACGATGCGGCGCGGCGGCGCGGCGGCGTTTTCGACGCGATCCAGCAACAGCATCATGGCGCTGCGGCCGATTTCCTCCACCGGCTGCTCGATCAGCGTGATGCCGCCCCCGACCATCTCCGTCCACGGCTCGTTGTCGAATCCCGCCAGGGCGATATCCTGCGGCACGACCAGGCCAGCGCGCTGCAAGGCGCGGATGACATCCAGCAGCATGAGTCCGTTGCTGGCGATCAGGGCATCGGGCCGGCCCGGCGCGGCCAGCAGCTCCGCCAGCCGGGCATCCACATCGCCCGCGCGGTGCTCGACATAGGCGGCGCGCACGGGCAGCCCCAGACGCTGCATCGCCGACTCGTAGCCCTGGCGCCGCTCCGCGCCGGTGGCGGACGCGGCGCCGAACAGGCCTGCGATCCGCCGATACCCCTGGCGATGCAGATGCTCGACCAACGCCGCCGACGCGCCGGCATTGTCCAGCACCACGCAATCGTGCAACTGGCCCTGCTCCGCCCGGTCGACCATCACTATCGGAAAACCGCGCCGCACGCGCCCGACCTGCCCGGCCGTGCGCCGCGTCGGCGCGCAGATGGCGCCGAGCACGCGCTCTTCTTCCATCAGCCGCAAGTACATCTCTTCCTTTTCGGGATTCTCGTCGGTATTGCAGAGAATCACCCGCAGGCCACGCGCATAGGCCAGATCCTCGACGCTGCGGCTGATGGCCGTGAAGAACGGATTGCGGATGTCGGCGACGATCAGGCCTATGGTGTTGCTGTGGCGCGAGCGCAGGCGCCGGGCCGCCAGGTTGGGCAGGTAGCCGGTGCGCCGGACGGCCTCTTCGACGCGGCTGCGCATCTCCGGATCGATGGCCTTGCCCGCCAGCGCCCGCGATACCGTGGCCGGCGACACGCCGGCCGCCTTGGCCACATCCTTGATGCCCACCTTCATTGGAAAACGTTTCCTGAAATAGAAAAAACAAGCGCCCCAGGGAATCCCGATTGTATTTTCAATACCCTTTGAGATCCAGGCACTTTTTCTTCTAAAATCCAGAAAACGTTTTCCCAAGCATGGGTTCCAGGAGACAGATCATGACAACCACGCAGGTTGAATCCCTGCTGCGCCCGGATTGCGTGCGCCTGGATGCGGCCGTGACCGACAAGCGGCAGGCCATCGCACTGCTCGGACAGCTCCTGGCCGCCGGCGGCTGCACGGACGAAAGGTACGGGCACAGCATGGCGCAGCGCGAGGCCCTGGCGGATACCTTCCTGGGCGCCGGCGTGGCCATTCCGCACGGCCGGGTCGAAGACCGCCATCTGGTGCGCCGCGATGGACTGGCGGTGCTGCAGATTCCAGGCGGCATCGAATGGAACCCCGGCCAACGCGTCCGGCTCGTGGTCGGCATCGCGGCCCGCTCGGATGGACATATCGCCATCCTCAAACGGCTCACCGGCCTGATTCAGGACGAGGCCCGTCTGCGCCAACTGGCCGCGACCCACGATCCGCAGGACATCATCGCAGCGCTGACCGCCGCTGCGCCAAAGACCGCGGCAGCCGCGGAGCCCGCCACCGATCTGGAGCACAGCCTGGAATGGATCGTCTCCTATCCGTCCGGCCTGCATGCCCGGCCGGCCTCGACCTGGGCGCAGGCCGCACAGGCCAGCGGCCTGCCGATACGGGTGCGGCACGGCGCGGACAGCGCCGACGCGCGCAGTCTGGTCGACCTGTTGCAGCTGGGCCTGACGGCCAAGGCGCGCGTGGTGTTCTCCGCGTCGGGCAGCGAAGCGCCTGCGGCGCTGGCGAAGTTCCTCGCCGTGGTCAATGGCCTGACCGCCCAGGAACGCAGCGCCGCCCAGGCGCAGGCGCCCTCCGTCGCGCCAGGCCGGACCTGGCAGCCCGTCACCGCGCTCGCCGCCGTCACGGGCGTCGCAGCCAGCGCGGGCCTGGCGGTCGGCCGCGTCCGCCGACTTGCCAGCGCCGACGCGCAGGTGCCCGATCGCCCCGCGCCGCTACTCAACGGCAAGGCGCTGCTGGAAGCCGCGCTGGCCGCTGCCCGCCAGGAAACGCAGGCCCTGGCCGATGCCACCGCCAAGCGCCTGGGCGCGGCCGATGCCGCGATCTTCCAGGCCCAGGCCGGCCTGCTCGACGACGTCGGCCTGATCACCGACACCTGCCAGCTGATGGCGGCGGGCCACGGCGCGGCCTGGGCCTGGCATGAAGCGGTGCAAGCCCAGGCCGAACGCCTTTCCGCGCTGGGCAATCCGATGCTGGCCGCCCGCGCGGCCGACCTGCGCGATGTCGGCCTGCGTGCGCTGCGGCACATGGAGCCATCGCTCGCCGGCGACTCCGAGCAGGCCGCCACGCACGGCGACCCGGTCGTGCTGATCGCCGCCGATCTCGCGCCTTCCGATACCGCCGCGTTGGATATCCGCCGCGTGGCCGGCCTGGCGACGACGCTGGGCGGCCCCACCTCGCATACGGCCATCCTGGCGCGCACCCTGGGACTGCCGGCGATCGTCGCCGCGGGCGCGGAGCTGCTGGATCTTGTCGACGGCGCGCAGGTGATCATCGACGGCGATGCCGGACGCATCCACCTGTCGCCCACCGAGGCAGACCTGGACAGCGCGCGTGCCTGGATCGCGCAGGCCGAGGCCGCGCGCCAGGCTGCCGCCGCCGAGCGTCAACTGCCGGCCAATACACGGGACGGCCATACCGTCGCCATCGGCGCCAACATCATCCGCGCCGAACAGGTCGCGTCCGCGCTCGAACAGGGCGCCGAAGGCGTGGGCCTGATGCGCACCGAATTCCTGTTCCTCGAGCGCCACGACACGCCCGGCGAGGACGAACAGTTCCACGCCTATCGAGGCATGCTGGACGCGCTTGCCGGCCGACCGCTGATCGTCAGGACGCTGGACATCGGCGGCGACAAGCAGGTGCCGCACCTGGGCCTGCCCGTGGAGGAAAACCCCTTCCTGGGCGTGCGCGGCGCGCGCCTGCTGCTGCGCCGCCCCGACCTGCTCGAACCCCAACTGCGCGCACTCTACCGCGCCGCCGCGCAAGGGGGCGACCTGTCCATCATGTTTCCCATGATCACATCGCTGGCCGAACTGCTCCAGCTTAAGGATGCCTGCGAGCGCGTGCGCGCCGAACTGGCCGCGCCCAGTATCGCGCTGGGCGTCATGATCGAAGTCCCGGCCGCGGCGCTGCTGGCGGATGCGTTTGCCGAGCACGCGGACTTCTTCTCGATCGGCACCAACGATCTGACGCAGTACACGCTGGCGATCGATCGCCAGAACCCGGCGCTCGCAAGCGAAGCCGACAGCCTGCACCCGGCGGTGCTGCGCCTGATCGCGCAGACCGTGCAGGGCGCGCGGACGCATGGGCGATGGGTGGGCGTGTGCGGCGACCTGGCCGGCGACCCGTTTGGCGCAGCGCTGCTGACGGGCCTGGGCGTGGCGGAGCTGTCGATGGCGCCGCGCGCGATCGCCCCGGTCAAGGCGCGCCTGCGCCGCTCGGCGCTGCCCGAGCTGCAGGCCCTGGCCACGCACGCGCAGACACTGACCAGCGCACAGGCCGTGCGCGCGCTGGACGGAGACATGGCATGAAGCTGATCACCGTCACCCTGAACCCGGCGGTCGACGCCACCGTCACACTGGACAGGCTTGAACGCGGATACGTACATCGCGCCAAGTCGATCCGGCACGATGCCGGGGGCAAGGGCGTCAACGTCGCTTCCTGCCTGGCGGACTGGGGGCTGGACGTCGCCGCCACGGGCCTGCTGGGCCGCGAGAACGCCGGCGTCTTCGAGGCCCTGTTCCGCGCCAAGCGCATCGAGGACCGCTTCGTGCGGGCCGACGGCGCGACCCGCACCAATATCAAGCTGGTGGACAGCGACGCCACCACCGACATCAATCTGCCCGGCCTGACCGCGACCAGGGAACTGCTGACTGAAGCCGAGGCCACCTTGCTGACCCTGGCCGAACCCGGCGCGCTCGTGGTGCTGGCGGGCAGCCTGCCGCTAGGCTGCCCGCCGGACCACTACGGCCGCCTGATCGCCCGGCTGCAATCCCGGGGCGTGCGCGTACTGCTGGACACCAGCGGCGATGCGCTGGCCGATGCGCTGGCCGGCCCCGCCCTGCCCTGGGCCATCAAGCCCAACCGCGACGAACTGGCCGAATGGGCGGGCCAGCCGCTGAACACGGTCAGGCACATCGCCGCGCAAGCGCAACGGCTGCGCGAACAGGGCCTGGGACTGGTGGCGGTATCGATGGGCGAGCAAGGCGCCTTGTTCGCCACGGAGCATGGCGTGCTGCATGCGCAGTTGCCAGCCACCGCCGTGGCCAGCACCGTCGGCGCGGGCGACGCCATGGTCGCCGGCATCGCCGCGGCCCTGGCCGAACAGGCGGATACCGAGCGCGTGGCGCGCCTGGCGGTCGCCTTCGCCGTCGCCAAGCTCGGGCTGGCCGGCCCCAACCTGCCCTCGGCGACCATCGTCGCCGACCTGGCCGAGCGCGTGTCGCTGCGGCCCATCTCGACTCCGGGAAACCAAGCATGAACAAGATCTGGATAGCCATCGAGGCCGGCGGCAGTGCGGTCGCCGGCGCGCTTGCGAGCGCGGCCCTGCGCAAGGCGGCCACGGAACGCGGCTGGGACTGCGATATCGAAATCCGCAACGCCGCCGGCATGCAGCAGGCCTATGCCGGCGCCGCGCCCAAGCCCGGCGATGTCCTGCTGTTGATCGGCGGCGCGCAGCCGGCCGCGCCGCAGGCAGGACTGGCTCGCGGCGTGGCGGGCCTGGATGAAGCGCTGGCGGCGCCCGACCGCGTCATCGCGGCAGCGATCGCGCAGGGACAGGCCCCGGACACCGGCGCGGGCGCCCGGGCCGCCGCCCACGCGGCCGGCGCCAATGCGGCGCCCCTCTCCTCCGACGCCGCGTCCCCTGGCGCTCCTCGCGCCGGCGCCAAACGCATCGTTGCCGTCACGTCCTGCCCCACCGGCATCGCCCATACTTTCATGGCGGCCGAGGGTTTGACACAGGCCGCCCACGCCCTCGGCCATCACATCCGCGTCGAGACGCAGGGATCGGTGGGCTCGGGAACACCGCTGACGACCGAGGAAATCGCGGCGGCCGATCTCGTCATCATCGCCGCCGACCGCGAGGTGGACCGCTCGCGCTTCGGCGGCAAGCGCGTCCATGCGTCCAACACCAAGCCCGCCATCAGCGACGGCCAGGCCCTGATCGCGCGCGCCTTCGAGCAGGCCAGTCTGCAAGCCGCGAGCAGCGACGCCGCCGGCCCGACCCAGGCCCAGCCGCGCCGCGCGGGACCGTACAAACACCTGATGACGGGCGTGTCCTTCATGCTGCCCTTCGTCGTGGCCGGCGGCCTGCTGATCGCGCTGGCCTTCGCGCTGGGCGGCATCTACGCCAGCGACGAATCCCAGGCCGGCACGCTGGCCCACGCGCTGTTCCAGATCGGTGCGCAAGGCGGATTCGCGCTGATCGTGCCGGCGCTGGCCGGCTACATCGCCTACTCCATCGCGGACCGGCCCGGCATCGCGCCCGGCATGATCGGCGGCCTGCTGGCGGCGAACATGGGCACGGGCTTCCTGGGCGGCATCGTGGCCGGATTCATCGCCGGGTACGGTACGGATTTCATGAACCGGCGTATCCCGCTGCCCAAGCAGTTGCAGGGACTCAAGCCCGTGCTGATCCTGCCGCTGCTGGGCACCTTGCTGACCGGATTGCTGATCACCCAGGTGGTCGGCGCGCCGGTGGCGGCGGCGCAGACCTTCCTGACCGACTGGCTGCGCGGCATGCAGGGAGCCAGCGCGGTCATGCTGGGCATGCTGCTGGGCGGCATGATGGCCTTCGACATGGGCGGCCCGGTCAACAAGGCGGCCTATGCTTTTTCCACCTCGCTGATCGCCAGCCACGTGTATACGCCCATGGCCGCGACCATGGCCGCCGGCATGACGCCGCCGCTGGCCATCGCGCTGGCCACGCGGCTGTTCGCCAACCGCTACACCGCCGAAGAACGCGAAGCCGGCGGCGCCACCGGCATCCTGGGCCTGGCCTTCATCACCGAGGGCGCGATTCCCTTCGTGGCGCGCGACCCGTTGCGCATGATCCCGTCGCTGATGGCGGGCTCGGCCGTCACCGGCGCCATCTCGATGGCCATCGGGGCGGAATTGAAGGTGCCGCACGGCGGGATCTTCGTGCTGCCCATTCCCGGCGCGGTCACGCACCTGCTGGGCTATGTCGCGGCGCTGATCGCCGGGACGCTGGTCAGCGCGCTGGCGATCGGATTGCTGAAGCGGCCGCTGGCGGCGGCGCAACCGAAATAAGGGCTGCGCAACCGCAGTCGCCACGCGCGTGCGGCCTGCCTGGCAACACGTTTCCTCGGGAAGCGCGCAGCAATGGA
>NZ_JBICCO010000034.1:0-60670 GCF_043119405.1 Achromobacter sp. 413638 | reverse complement strand
AGCACGCCAACGGTGCCTTGGGCATTAACCCCATTTTGGGGGTGGGGGGGGGGGCGGGCGGCCCCCCCCCGCAAGCCGCCATTGGACAGGATAGCGGCCCGCCGTTCAAGCCTGGGCGCGATAGTCCTGCTGCGCCATCGGCTCCAGCGGATACAGCGGCCGCTGGCGGCGCTGGTAGGCGAACAGGTCGTAGTCCGAGCTGGTGACGCCCGGGCTGTCGCACTCGACCAGCGCGCCGGAGATGGGCACGAACACCGGCCGGCAATACATGCGCGACTTGACCAGGACGAAGCGCGCGGCGCGCGGGTCCAGGCCCAGGCTTTCGAACACGCCCAGGTCCCAGGGCTCGTGCGTGCGGCTGGTCAGCACCAGCTGCGCCGCGCCCAGGTCCAGCACCGCGCTGGGGCCCATGCAGGCGGTCTGCCCGGTGTAGGTCGGGCCGGTGATCACGTACTCGCCATTGGTGAGCGCGCGCACCACGCCGCGCAGCGTCACCGGCGCGGCGGCGCGGCCGATGGCGTCGATGGGCCGCTTGTTGCCCACCGGCAGCTCCACCGTGGCGCCCAGGCCCGCGCGCGCCATGGCCGCGACGGCCTCGGGATCGCAATACAGCCCGGCCTGGATGCCGGTCAGCCCCGCGTCCAGCGCCGCCATCAGCACGTCCATGGTGTCGCAGGTGCCGCCCGACATGCAGTTGTCGCCATGGTCCAGCAGCAGCACCGGTTTGTCCGCGCCTTCGGCCAGCCGGGCCGCGCGCGCCAGCGAATCGGCCAGCGGCTCGCTGCGGTAGTAGAAACCGTCGCGGTTGGCCCAGATCGCGTCGGCCAGCACCGCCACGGCGCGTTCGGCGGCCGCGCGTCCGGCCTCGCCCACGCCCACCGCCACCACGCTCAGGCAGGGCGCGGGGATGTCGGCCAGCGCGAAGCCGGCCAGCACCGACACGCCCAGCACCGCGCCCTGCTCGGCCTGGCGGGCGGCCTGCACCGCCTCGCGCATGGCGCCCTCGGCCGTGGCGCTGCGCAGCGTATGGGTCATCAGCGGCAAGCGACGCCAGGCCAGCGCCGGGCGCGGTCCGCCCGCCAGCCAGTCGAACAGGATGCGGCCGGCGTGCTCGCCGGTTTCGTACATGTCGACGTGGGGATAGGTCTTGAAGCTGATGATGACGTCGGCGTTGTCCACCATCTTCTGCGTGACGTTGCCGTGCAGGTCCAGCGCCACGGCCACCGGCACGCCCGGCGCGGCCCGGCGCAGCCGTTCCAGCAGGTCGCCCTCGCCGTCGTCGGTGGTCTCGACCGCCATGGCGCCATGCAGATCCAGCAGCAGCGCGTCGCAGCCGGGCGCGGCGGCGACGATGCGGTCGCATAGTTCCCTGTAGGCCGCGCCGTCCACCCGCCCGCTGGGGTAGGCCGTGGCCGACACCGGCGTGACCAGCCCGGCGCCGCGCGCTTCGGCCAGGTCGATGAAGGCGGACATGGCGGTGCGCTTGCCCTTGTTCTCTTCGTAGGCGGCGGCGTCGTAGGTCGGGCCGTCGTTGCCGAAGGCGGACAGCGGCGTGGGCACCGGCGAGAACGTGTTGGTCTCGTGGTTCATGCGCGCGATCAGGACTTTCATGTGGGGTCTCCCTTGGTTTTTTCTGTCGTGCCCGGTGCGCGCGCCGACGCGCCGCCCAGGCCGAGTTTTTCCATGGCCTCGCTGGCCTCGACGATCATGGCGGCCACCTCGGCCACGCTGACCCGCAGGCGGGTGGCGCGCGAACGCATGTGCTCGTAGGCCTCGCGCTCGTCCACCCGCTGGTTGTCCATCAGCGCGCGAATCGCCTTCTCGATCACGCGGCGCGCCTTGATGGTGCCCTCAAGCTTATCGATCTTGTTCTGCTGGCGGTTCTGGAACAGCTTGGCCGAGCGCGCCAGCACCAGCGTGCTGAGGATGCCGGCCGAGCGGAACGGCCGCGTCAGCACGCCGTGAGCGTTGGTCTTGAGCAGCTGCTTGAGCGTGGTCGGCGTCTCGTAGTCCGACAGCGCGATCAGCGTGGCCTCGGCCTCGCTGGCCGACCAGGCGGCGCTGTTCTGCCCGCACTGCGACACCAGGAAGAACACCACGTCGGCGCCCGCCGGTGGACAATCCGGGAACGGCCAGTGCAGATGGATGCGGCAGCCGATGCGCTTGAGCTGCTCGACCAGCAGGTCGCGGTCCTCGCCGGGCGGATAGACCACGGCCACCGCGATGCTGCGCAGGTCCTCGTAGAGGCGGCGTAGGCTATGGTCCATGTCGGCGCCCTATTCCAGCCAGAAGGCGTCTAGCCCCAGCGACGTCATGTACGGATCCGGCCGCACCGCCGCGTCGCTCTGCCAGACCACGTCGAAGCCGCCGTCGGGCCGGCACACGCCGATGCGCGGCGTCAGGGCGCAATGATTGTTCTCGGGCAGCACCGCCAGCGGGCCGCCCGGCGCGTCGAAGGCCACCTGGTGCACCGCCTGCACCAGCTTGCGGGTGTCCTGGCTGCCCGCGCGCTGCAAGGCGCGGGCGTACAGGTGCACCTGGCTGTAGGATGCCTCGGCGTAGACGCTGGCCGGCCGCTCGCCGAAGCGCTGCCGCCAGCGCGCCAGGAAATGCGCGTTGGCCGGCGTGTCCACCGAATTGAAATACGTGGCCGCGGTGATGTGGCCGGCGCACAGGGCCGGGCCGACCTGGGCCACCTCGGCCTCGGTCATGGTCAGGCTGGCGATGGGCATGCGCGCGGCCGACAGGCCCATCTCGTGATAGCGGCGGTAGAAGCGCTCGGCGTCCGAGCCGATCAGCGTCGAGAACACCACGTCCGGCTGGATGCGGCGGATGTCCTCGACAACCTCGTTGATGTCGGCCTGGTCGCAGCCCAGCCGCAGATAGGTTTCGTCGAGGATCTCGCCGCCGTGCTGCTCGACGGTGTCGCGCATGATGCGGTTGGTCTCGCGCGGATAGATGTAGTCGGCGCCCACCAGGAAGATGCGCGAGCCGCAATGCCGGATCAGGTAGGCCGCCAGCTGCATGCTGCCCTGGTTGGGCGCGGCGCCCGTGTAGATGACGTTGGGCGAATACTCGAAACCTTCGTAGACCGAGGCGTACCACAGCAGCGAGTTGCTGCGCTCGACCACCGGCAGCATGGCCTTGCGGCAATGCGAGGTGCAGCCGCCGAAGATCACGTTGACCTCGTCGTCCAGCAGCAGCCGGCCGGCCAGCCGGCGGTATTCCTCGCTCTCGCTGCGCGGGTCGTAGACCACCGGCTCCAGCGGCCGGCCCAGCACGCCGCCCAGCGCATTGATCTCTTCCACGGCCAGCACCGTGCCGAAGAAATGCTGCGACTCGGTGGTGCCGCTGACGCCGCTGCGCGAGTACAGCACGCCGATGCGCCAGCCGGGCACGGCCGGGGCCGGCGGCGTTGCGGAATTCGGGATCGGCGCGTTGCCGTCATTGGCCTGCGTCATGGCGTCGGGATCCGGGTTCATGCCTGCGGGTTCATACCTTCAGGTGATCAATGATATGGCCTGCGGCCCCGGCCGCGCCAGCCTCGCCCTGGTCGACGATGGCGCCCTGCTTCAGGATCAGGTAGCGGTCGGCCACCTTGAGCGCGAAGGCCACGTTCTGCTCGACGATGAACATGCTGGTGCCGCGCCGCTCGCGCTCCCAGGCCAGCGCGCCGGCCAGCCGGTCGATCACCGAGGGCTGCAGGCCTTCGGTGATCTCGTCCAGCAGCAGCAAGGCGGGCCGCTGCATCAGCCCGCGCGCCACCAGCAGCATCTTCTGCTCGCCGCCCGACAGGGTGCCGGCATGCTGGCGCAGCCGGCTGGCGAACACCGGAAACAACTGCGCCACGTCGGCGAAGCGCTCGTCGAACAGCCGGTCGGACGGCAGGCCCAGCCGCAGGTTGTCGCGGATGCTCAGATCCGGGAAAAGCGCCTGTTCCTGCGCGGCATAGGCCACGCCATGGCGCGCCACGTCCTGCGGCCGCATGCGCGTGGCGTCCGCGCCGCCCAGCCGCACCCGGCCGCCGGCCTTGGGCAGATAGCCCATCACCGTCTTGAGCAGCGTGCTCTTGCCCATGCCGTTCTTGCCCAGCAGCGCCACGCAGGCCCCGGGCTCCACCGCCAGCGACACGTCGCGCAGCACCAGCGCCGACTTGTAGCCGCTGGACACGCCCTCCAGGGCCAGGGCGGGCTGGCCGCCCTGCCCGCCCGCACCGGCGCGTCCGTCCGCCTTCGCCTGTCCATTCGCCTGCATGTTCATTGCCGCGCCTCCTCTGCCACCGCCTGCGCGCTGCCGGCGTAGATGGCGCGCACCAGCGCCGACTCCATCACCTCCTGGAAACTGCCGTCCATCACGATGCGCCCCTGGTGCAGCACCACGATGCGCGTGGCCACCTCGGCCACGAAATCCAGGTCGTGCTCGACCAGCAGGCAACACAGCCCGTAGCGCCGCGACAGCGAAGACAGCACCTCGCCGATGCGGGTGCGCTCGGCCTTGCTCAGGCCCGCCGTGGGCTCGTCCAGCAACACGACGCGCGGCTCCAGCGCCAGCACCATGGCCAGTTCCAACGCCTGCTGCTGGCCGTGCGACAGGTCGCGCGCTGGGCGGTCCAGGCACTGATCCAGTTCCGTCATGCGCAGCACTTCCAGCGCGTAGGGCGGCAGCCGCAGCTCGGGCGCGCGCCGCAGCCAGGACGGGCGCTCGCGGATGGCCGAGGCGATGCGCAGGCTTTCCGCCACCGTCATGCTGTCGAAGATGTTGGCGTTCTGGAACTTGCGGCCCAGCCCGGCGCGCACGCAGAACGCCGGCCCCTCGCGCCGTATGGTCCGGCCGCACAGCTCGATCTCGCCGGCCGAGCGCTCGGCGCCGTCGGCGATGCAGCGCATCAGCGTGGTCTTGCCCGCGCCGTTCGGGCCGATCAGTCCCAGCAGCTCGCCGCCGCCGGCCTTCAGGTCGATGCCTTCCAGCACCTGCAGGCTGCCGAAGCGCTTGGCCACGCCGCGCAGGCTCAACCCCGCCGCGCCTTCCGGCGCCGGCGGCCTGGCGGTCAGCGCCGGCGCGGTCGCGGCGGCCGCGCGCCGTTTCGGCCCCAGCAGCAGCGGCAGCAGCCCGCGCGGCAGCAGCAGGATGACCACGATGAAGGTCACGCCCAGCAGCAACTGCCACACGAAGGGCATGTAGCCGCTCAGGTACGAGGCCGCCAGGTTGATCAGGATCGCGCCCAGCACCGGCCCCCAGATCGTGCCGCGCCCGCCCAGCGCCACCCAGATGATCAGCTCGGTGCCGAACACGAAGCCGGTCAGCTCCGGCGCCACCACGCCGCTGAAGGCGCCGTAGCCGAAGCCCGCCAGCGCCGCCACCACGCCGCACGCGACCAGCAGCGCGATACGCCAGCGCGCCGTGTCCAGCCCCAGGTAGCTGCAACGCGATTCGTTGTCGCGCAGCGCCGCCAGGATGCGGCCGGCGTCGCTGCGCGTCACCGTCCAGGCCAGCAGCGCCACCGCCGACAGCGCGCCCGCCGCCACCACGTACCAGGCCTGCAGCGACAGGTCGAAGCTGTCGTAGCCGGTCAGCCCCGAGGACGAGCCGGTATAGGTGCCGCCGGACAGCGCCACCTGGGTCAGCACGATGGGCAGCACCAGCGATATCACCGTGGCGAAGAACGGCGAGGCTCCCCTGTAGAAGGACAGCCAGCCCGTCACCAGCGCCAGCGCCGCCGAGGCCAGCGCCGCCGCCAGCACGGCCAGCGCCGCCACTCCGGGCGAGAAGCCGAAATGCGTGAAGGCCAGCCCGGCCGCATAGGCGCCCACGCCGAAGAACGCCGACTGCCCGAAGGTCAGGTAGCCGGTATAGCCCCACAGCAGGTCGACCGTCACCGCGGCGATGGCGAAGAACAGCGCCTTGATCAGCACGTTCAGCAGATAGGTGTCGAACAGCCAGGGGCCGGCCACGGTCAGTGCCAGGCATAGCGCCGCCAGCGCGCCCAGATCGCGGCCGTTGCGGCGCGCGCGGCCCGCTGGCGCTTCGCGTTCCAACAAGGTGTCAGTCATCATGAATTCTCCGTGGCGCGCGCCACTACCGCGTCAGTCATGGGAAAAGCCCTGCGGACGGATGCGCAGCGTCAGCGCCGCCAGCACGGCGATCGTGACGCCGCCCAGGATCGGGCTGAGGTACACGCTCACCAGCACCTGGCAGGCGCCGTACACCAGGCAGGTCAGCAGCAGCGCGCCGATCGAATGGCCGGACACCATCACCAGCATGAAGGCGCTGACCAGCCAGGGCAGGCCCATGTTCGGATCGACGCTGGACAGCGGCGTGATCAGCGCGCCGGCCAGCGCGCCCAGGCCCGCGCCCAGGCCGAAAGTCGCCAGGCGGATGCGCTCGGCCTGGATGCCCAGCCCGCGCGCCAGGTTCTCGTTCATGATGACGGCGCGCGTGCGCACGCCAAAGCGCGTGCGGTTCAGCAGCAGCGTCAGCAGCAGGTACAGCAGCAACGCCGCCGGGATCAGGAACAGCCGGTAGGCCGAGTACTCCGTGCCCAGCAAGCTCGCCGCGCCCTGCACCGGCGAATCGACGAACTGCACCTCGCGGCCGAAGGCCATGGTGATGAGCTGGCCGATCACGATGCCCAGGCCCCAGGTCGCCAGGATGGCGTCCAGCGGCCGTTTGTACAGCGGCTGCACGATCAGCCGCTCGACCAGCAATCCGGTGGCCACGCCCGCCGCCAGCGCGGCCGGCAGCGCCAGCCAGGGGTTCAGCCCCAGCTGCGTCACCACCAGGCTGGCGTAGCTGCCCAGCGTGATGATGGCGCCATGGGCGAAGTTCACGATCTTCATCACCCCGAAAATGATCATCAGCCCGGCGGTCACGATGAACAGCATGGCCGCGGTGCTCAGGATGTCCAGCAACAATCCCATCGTCTTCTCCGGCGGCCGCCCGACTGGCGAGCGGCGCGCATCCAACACAGTTTGCCGCGCCCCGGCAATACGCCTGGCGGGGCCGCACGGAGCCGGCTTCGCCGGTCCGTGGCGGCGTCCCCTTTCGAGGGGGAGCGCGTGGCGCTTCGGGGGTGGGCCTCACCTCACTTAAGATCCGGACACTGGGCGCCAGGGTCGACGTTCTCGAAGGTCTGCAGGATCTTGATGGACCCGTCCTGCTGCACCTGACCCAGCCGCATGGTCAGCGCGGCATGGCGCTGGCGGTCCATCTTCACCACCCCGCGCGGACCGTCGAAGGACACCTGGCTCAGCGCCGCCACGATCTTCTGCGCATCCATGCCGCCGGCCTTTTCCACCGCAGCCTTGTACAGGTAGAACCCCTCGTACTGCGGCTCGGACAGGTCATTGGCGGTCTTGGCCTGGTCGCCGAACTTGGCTTTCAGCGCGGCCAGGAATTTGTGGTTCTGCGCGTTGTCGATGCTGGTCAGGTAGGACGCCGACATGTACATGCCCGCCGCCGTGTCGCCCATGGTCCTGGCCGTGCCTTCGTCGATGGCCAGGTTGCCATAGGGCATGGACAGTCCGGCCGCGCGGATCTGCTTGGCCAGGCCCACGTTGGGACTGCCGCCCGCGGTGGAGCTGATCAGCGCGCCGGGCTGGGCCGAGCGGATCTTGGAGACGATGGGCGTCCAGTCGGTGCCGTCCATGGGCAGGTATTCCTCGCCCACCACCTTGCCACCCTGCTTCTCGATGTACTCGCGGGTGAACTTGAGCATGCCCCGGCCAAAGGCGTAGTCGCTGCCGACCAGGAAGAAGGTCTTGACGCCGCGCTCCTTCATGAAGTGGTCGACGATGGGCGCGACCTGCTGCTCCGGCACCCAGCCGTTGACGTGCATCCAGCGGTTGCAGGAACGGCCTTCGTAGAACGAGCTGTAGATGTACGGGATCTTGCCCCGGTTGATGATGGGCAGCGCGGCGTTGCGCGCCGCGCTGGTTTCCATGGCGATCACGGCGTCCACTTTCTTCTGGAACACCAGCGTGTCGTAGGCCTTTTGCGCGCCCACCGCCGACGAGGCGTCGTCGGCGATCTCCAGCACCACCTGGCGGCCCAGGATGCCACCGGCGGCGTTGATCTCGTCGGCGGCCAACTGCGAGGCCTGCACCACGGCCGGCGCGATCACGCTGTTGGCGCCGGACAGGCCCACCGGCACGCCGATGCGCAAGGGTTCGGCGGCCTGCGCGGACGCGGACGCGCCCAGCAGGGCGACCACCGACAGGCGCAGCAGGAAGTTGCAATACGGAAGACGGCGTTGCGAAATGCTCATGGTTTTCTCCTTGGGGGCCGGCGGTGGTCCGCCGTTCGGATGTGCTGCGGGTTCGCTGCTGGATTCGCTATTCAGGTCACGGTCCTGTCCGCCGCCGGCGATGGGCCGGCGCCAAGCATTTCGTCGTACACGTCGCGGCGCCGGTCGCGCAGCACGTGGTTGAAGGCGTTGAGCTGGCGCGCGCGGCGCGCGGCCTTCAGGTCCACCGCCGCGACCAGGATCTCTTCCCGGTCGTGGCTGGCCGGCCCCGCCACCGTCCAGCCCTGCGCGCCCACGATCAGGCTGCGGCCGACGAAGGGCTGGCCGCGCTCGATGCCCACGCGGTCGGCGCAGGCCACGGTCAGGCCGTTGCTGTGAGCGCCGGCGATCGCCAGCGCGTGCGCCATCGCCGGGCCGTCAGGCGTCTGCCCCGGCATCGGCACCCAGTTGGTGGGCACGGCCACGATGTCCGCGCCGCGCATCGCCAGCAGCCGGTAGACCTCGGGGAACCAGCCGTCGTAGCAGATGGCCACGCCCAGCCGGCCGAACTCGGTGTGGAACACCGGCAGGCCCAGGTCGCCCGGTTCGAAATACAGGTTCTCGTCGCCCCACAGGTGCAGCTTGCGGTAGGTGCCCAGATAGCCTTGCGGGCCGGCGACCAGCGCAGAGTTGTAGAGCCGGCCGCCGTCGCGCTCGGCGATGCCGGCCACCAGATGGATGCCCAGCCGTTGCGCCAGCGCGATCCAGGCGCGCGCGCTGGGGCCGTCCGGCACTGTCTCGGCCAGCGCGTAGGCTTCCTCGCGGCTTTCGAACATGTAACCGGTATTGGCCAGCTCGGGCAGCACCACCAGTCGCGCGCCCTGGGCGGCGGCCTGTTCGACCAGCGTCCCGGCGCGCGCCACGTTGGCGGCGACCTCGCCCATCGCCGGGGCCATCTGCACGCAGGCGATCCGCAAATCGGCGGCGGGCGGATGCTGCGGGGAAGACTCTTGCATGCCATCTCCTTCATTTCTGGAACAGAACGCGACGCACGATCCGACGACGAAAACAAAAAGCCCCCGACCACGCGCTGCGTGCATATCGGGGGCTTTCATAGCCAGAAGGTGAATTCAGGCGGCAATCATTGCCGCGGGTACCGCCACTGCCGGCGCGCCGTGCGCGCCGCGGTCGAAGCTGACCTTGGCTCGCATGATAGAAAGGCCGGCGGCGGCGCGGCAATAAGAGATTTCCCGGACAAATCGTCTCGAAATGACACCACTACCGGCATCGCCGGCGTTACTATCGCGCTCCGGAAAATTCCGCGGACCGCGCCTTGCCCGCGCGCCGCGCCTGGACGATCGCGCACGCAGGGGGCTCATGCGCGACGGCTTCCGGTGTCCTTCGGCCCCCGGGAGCAACAATCGATGACGCATGACCTGCATGGCAAGCAACGATGGTGGGCGCTGATGGTGCTCTGCCTGGGCGTGTTGATGATCGTCCTGGACACCACCATCGTCAACGTCGCCCTGCCCTCGATCCGCGAAGACCTGCAATTCACCGAGACCGCGCTGGTCTGGGTGGTCAACGCCTACATGCTGACCTTCGGCGGCTTCCTGCTGCTGGGCGGACGGCTGGGCGACCTGTACGGCTCGCGCCGCATGTTCCTGGCTGGCCTGACGCTGTTCACCGTCGCGTCGCTGGCCTGTGGACTGGCCCAGGGGCAAACGCTGCTGATCGTCGCGCGCGCCGCGCAAGGCCTGGGCGGCGCCGTGGTCTCGGCGGTGTCGCTGTCGCTGATCATGAACCTCTTCACCGAGCCGGGTGAACGCGCCCGCGCCATGGGCGTGTACGGCTTCGTCTGCGCCGGCGGCGGCAGCATCGGCGTGCTGCTGGGCGGCCTCCTGACCAGCGCGCTGAGCTGGCACTGGATCTTCCTGGTCAACATCCCGATCGGCGTGCTGGTCTACGCGCTGTGCCTGCGGCTGCTGCCGGCGTCCCGGCCCGCTCCGGCCGGCACCCGGCTGGACGCGGGCGGCGCGCTGACCGTGACGGCCTCGCTGCTGCTGGCGGTCTACGCGGTGGTCAACGGCAACGAGGCCGGCTGGACCTCGGCGCAGTCGCTGTCGCTGCTGGGCGCGGCGGCGCTGTTGATGGCGCTGTTCCTGGCGATCGAGGCGCGCTCGTCCGACCCGCTGATGCCGCTGTCCATGTTCCGCCTGCGCAACCTGGCCACCGCCAACGTCGTGGCGGTGCTGTGGGCCGCCGCGATGTTCGCGTGGTTCTTCGTGTCGGCGCTCTACATGCAGCGCGTGCTGGGCTATGACGCCATGCAGGTGGGCCTGGCCTTCCTGCCCGGCAACCTGATCATGGCGGTGTTCTCGCTGGGCCTGTCGGCCAAGCTGGTGATGCGCTTCGGCATCCGCGGGCCGCTGGCCTGGGGGCTGGCGCTGGCGGCCCTGGGGCTGGCGCTGTTCGCGCGCGCGCCCATCGACGGCAGCTTCACGCTCGACGTGCTGCCTGCGATGGTGCTGCTGGGGCTGGGCGCAGGCGTGGCCTTCAATCCCATGCTGCTGGCCGCCATGAGCGACGTCGAGCCGTCGCGCTCCGGCCTGGCCTCGGGCCTGGTCAACACCGCCTTCATGATGGGCGGCGCGCTGGGACTGGCGGCGCTGGCCAGCCTGGCCGCCGCGCGCAGCGCCGGACTGGCGGCGGCCGGGGCCGCCCCGCAGGCCGCATTGAACGGCGGCTACCAGGCCACCTTTCTGGCCGGCGCCCTCATCGCCGGCGTCGCGGCGCTGCTCAGCGCCGCGCTGGTGCGCACGCGCAACCATGAGCTGGCGCGGCCGGCCGGCGACACGCCGCCCATGCACTAAGGCGAGGCGGGCGTGGCGTCGCCGCCACGCCCGGCCGGACTTTGCAGAGCTTGACGGTCCGGCGCGGACAGGCTTGCGCTAATCTGGCTGCGCCACCACAGCCAGGCAGCCTCCTCATGACCTTTCTCGCAAGCGCCAACCTGCTGCGCCGCCGCGACGGCCACGAAGCCCGCGTCACCTTCGTCGAGCTGTTCTTCGATCTGGTGTACGTCTTCGCGGTCACCCAGATCTCCCACAGCCTGCTGCACGACCTGACCCTGATGGGCGCGCTGCACGCGCTGGTCTTGTGGTTCGCCGTCTGGCTGGGCTGGCAGTACACCTGCTGGGTCACGAACTGGTTCGATCCCGACGCCGTGCCCATGCGCGTGATGCTGTTCGCCGTGATGCTGGCCGGCCTGGTCTCGGGCGCCGCCCTGCCCGGCGCCTTCGGCGCCACCGGGCTGGTGTTCGCCATCAGCTACGTGGTGATCCAGGTGGGCCGCACGCTGTTCATCGTGCTGCACCTGGGGCCGTCGCATCCGCTCTCGCCCAACTTTCGCCGCATGCTGGCCTGGCTGTGCGTGTCGGCGGTCCTGTGGATCGCCGGCGGCCTGTCGCAGGACGACACGCGGCTGGCGCTGTGGGCGCTGGCGGTGGCCTGCGAATACCTGTCGCCCATGATCGGCTTCCGCTTCCCCGGCCTGGGCCGTTCCGCCACGCGCGAATGGACCATCGAGGGCGGCCACCTGGCCGAGCGCTGTCAGCTCTTCGTCATCGTGGCGCTGGGCGAGACCCTGCTGATCACCGGCGCCACGCTGGCTGGCCTGGACAACTGGCACGCGCCGGCGCTGATCGCGCTGCTGGCCGCCTTCCTCGGCACCGCCGCGATGTGGTGGGTGTACTTCGACACCAGCAGCCATGACGGCACCGAGGCCATCGTGCATTCGGACGATCCGGGCCGCATCGGCGCCTGGTTCCACTACGTGCACGTGATCCTGATCGCCGGCGTGATCGTCTCGGCCGTGGCCAACGAACTGGTCATCCTGCATCCGGACGGCCGCAACACCATGCCGGCCGCCGCCGCGCTGATCGGCGGCCCGGCGCTATACCTCGCCGGCAACGGCATCTACAAGACCGTGGTCTACGGCCGCTTCCCCTTGTCGCACGTGGTCGGCCTGTTGCTGCTGGCCGTGCTGGCGCCCATCGCCTTCGTCACCGACAACCTGATGGTGGGCGGCCTGACCACGCTGATCATGATCCTGGTGGCGGCCTGGGAAAGCGTGGCGCGGCGCAAGGCTCGCGCCGCCGCCCCGCACTGAGCCGGGGCGCGCGCCCCGATCAGCCGGCCGCCGCCCGCTGCGAGAACACCTCGCGCATGGCCTCGGCCGCCCGCTGCATCACCGGCACGGCGCGCAGCAGATCGTCCAGCATCACCCGCGCCGTCGGCGCATGGCAGGCCACGGCCGCCACCACGCGATCTTCCTCGTCGCGCACCGGTACCGCCACCGCGCTCATGCCGCGCACGAACTCCTCGTTGTCGATGCCGATGCCGCGCGCGGCCAGGCGCTCCAGCTCTTCCTCCAGCTGCTCGGGCCGGGTCAGCGTGCGCGGCGTGTTGCGCGTGAGCGGCAGCCGAGCCACCACGCGCGCGCGTTCCAGCCGGCTCATCGAGGCCAGGAACAGCTTGCCGCTGGCGGTGCAGTGCATGGGCACGTGGCTGCCCACCGCGAAGATCAGCCGCAACGGCTCGGCGGTTTCGACGCGCTCCATGTAGATGACGCGGTCGCCGTCCGGCGCGGTCAGGTTGCAGGTCTCTCCCAGCGTGCCGGCCAGCTGCGCCAGCACCGCGCGGCAGGCGCGCGTGTAGGCCGAGGCGCGCAGCGTGGCCAGCGCCAGCGCGCCGGCCTGCGGCCCCGGCACGTAGCCGCGCTCGACCGGCGTGGCGGCGACGAAGCCGGCGCGCTGCATCGCGGCCAGCAGCCGCATCAGGGTGGTCTTGGGCATGGCCAGACGCTGCGCCAGCTGGGCCAGCGTGGGCGGATGCTGGGCCCGGGCCAGATGGTCCAGCACATGCAGGGCGCGCAGGCTGCGCGCCTCCTCCAGCCGCGACCCGGCGTCCTCGTCCCGGCCGTCCTGGATGCCGCCATCGGCGCCGTCCCGCGATGCTGCACTGCGATTTTGAAACCGAAGCCCCATGTTCTGTTCCATTTCCCGCCCCGCGCGCCGATTGCGCTTGGCCCGGCGCGCGCGCTTCCTAGAATCGCCTCAAGCCTCGCGGGCCGTGCTCGCGCCGCGAGGAACCCGGCCAGTATATAAGCGCCCCCGGCCCCGGCAAGCAGGAAAAAACGCGTCGTGGCGGACGCGCGCTTGCGCAGGCCCGGGCGCCAGGGAGACAGGCGGCATGTCGGACACAGTGGACTACATCGTGGTGGGCGCCGGTTCGGCCGGATGCGTGCTGGCCAACCGGCTGAGCGAGGACGGCGCGCATGCCGTCTGCCTGCTGGAGGCCGGTCCGCGCGACCGCTATCCGTGGATACACATCCCCATCGGCTACGGCAAGACCATGTTCCACAAGGAAGTGAACTGGGGCTACTACACCGATCCCGATCCCAACATGCTGGGCCGCCGCATCTACTGGCCGCGCGGCCGCACGCTGGGCGGCTCCAGCGCCATCAATGGCCTGATCTATATCCGGGGCCAGCGCGCCGACTACGATGCCTGGGCCGCCGCCGGCAATCCCGGCTGGCGCTGGGAAGACTGCCTGCCCTACTTCCGCCGGCTGGAGGACAACGACCTGGGCGAGAGCCCGACGCGCGGCGTGGGCGGCCCGCTGAGCGCCACCTCGATCAAGACGCCGCATCCGCTGGTCGAGGCCATGATCGAGGCCGCCGCCGGCCTGGGCGTGCCGCGCGTGCGCGACTTCAACACCGGCGAACAGGAAGGCGCGGGCTATTACCAGCTCACCACGCGCAACGGCCGGCGCTGCTCCACCGCCGTGGCCTACCTGCGTCCGGCCGAGGGCCGGCCCAACCTGCGCGTGCAGACCGGCGCCCACGCCATGGCCGTGCTGTTCGAGGGCCGCCGCGCCTGCGGCGTGCGCTACCGCGTCGACGGCGAGGTGCGCACGCTGCGAGCCCGGCGCGAGGTGCTGCTGTGCGCCGGCGCGCTGCAATCGCCGCAGCTGCTGCAGCTGTCCGGGGTCGGGCCGGCGGCGCTGCTGCGCCAGCACGGCATCGGCGTGGTGCGCGACCTGCCGGGCGTGGGCGAGAACCTGCAGGACCATCTGCAGATCCGGCTGATCTACGAGACCCGCCGTCCCATCACCACCAACGACCAGCTGCGCACGCTGGCCGGGCGCGCGCGCATCGGCCTGCAATGGCTGCTGTTCCGCGACGGGCCGCTGGCGGTCGGCATCAACCAGGGCGGCCTGTTCTGCCGCGTGGATCCGGCCAGCGCCACGCCGGACACGCAGTTCCATTTCGCCACGCTGTCGGCCGACATGGCCGGCGGCAAGGTGCATCCGTTCTCGGGCTGCACCTACTCGGTGTGCCAGTTGCGGCCCAGCTCGCGCGGCCATGTGCGGCTGCGCAGCGCCGATCCCTTCGAGGCCCCGTCCATGCAGCCGAACTACCTGTCCACCGAGCTGGACCGCCGCATGGCGGTGGATGCGGTCAAATACGCGCGCCGGCTGGCGGCCGCCGAGCCGCTGGCCGGGCTGATGAAACGCGAGTTCCGGCCCGGCCCCGAGGTGCGCGACGACGACGAGATCCTGCACTTCTGCCGCGAATACGGCGCCACCATCTTTCATCCTTCGGGCACGGCCAAGATGGGGCCGGCCGACGATCCGCTGGCGGTGGTGGACGAGCGGCTGCGCGTGCGCGGCGTGGCCGGGCTGCGCGTGGTCGACTGCTCGGTCATGCCGACGCTGGTGTCGGGCAACACGAACGCGCCCGTGATCATGCTGGCCGAGCGCGCGGCCGAATTCATATTGCAGGAACAGTCCCTGCCCGCGACGCCAGGCGCCGCCTCGCTGGAGGCATGCACGCGGACGGGCGAGGCCGGCGCCACGGCAGCCCGATGATGCGGCATCCGCCAGTCCAACCGTAGCACCCCCAACGGCCAGGCGCGGCGCAGACCGCCCGGCCATCCACCAGAGGAGAGCAGACATGGCCAAGCAGAACGTAGCGGCGGTGCGCAGAGTCGTCACCGCCTCGCTGATCGGCGCCACCATCGAGTGGTACGACTTCTTCCTGTACGGCGTCGTCGCCGGCATCGTGTTCAACAAGCTGTACTTCCCCACGGACGACCCGCTGGTGTCGACCATGCTGGCCTATACCACCTTCGCGGTCGGCTTCATCACGCGTCCGCTGGGCGGGCTGATCTTCGGCCACTTCGGCGACCGCATCGGCCGCAAGAGCATGCTGGTGATGACGCTGATGATCATGGGCGTGTCGACCTTCCTGATCGGCCTGGTGCCCACCTACGACAGCATCGGCATCTGGGCGCCCGTGCTGCTGCTGCTCTTGCGCGTGTTCCAGGGCATCGGGCTGGGCGGCGAATGGGGCGGCGCGGTGCTGATGGCCTATGAGTACGCGCCGCCGGAGAAGAAAGGCTTCTACGCCTCGCTGCCGCAGATCGGGCTGGCCATCGGCCTGTGCCTGGCCTCGGGCACGGTGGCGCTGCTGTCCACCCTGCTCACCGACGCGCAGTTCATGGCCTGGGGCTGGCGCGTCGCCTTCCTGGCCTCGGCCGCGATGGTGCTGGTGGGCATGTACATCCGGCTCAACATCAAGGAGACGCCCGAGTTCTCCGAGGTCAAGGCGCGCAACGCCGAGAGCCGCATTCCCTTCTTCGACATGCTGCGGCGCTATCCGGGCAATGTGCTCAAGGGCATGGGCGCGCGCTACATCGACGGCGTGTTCTTCAATGTGTTCGGGGTCTTCTCGATCTCGTACCTGACCCAGACCGTGCAGATCACACGCACGCAGGCGCTGACCGGCGTGATGGCGGCGGCGCTGGTGATGTGCGTGTTCATCCCCTTCTTCGGCCGGCTGTCGGACCGCATCGGCCGCACGCGCGTCTACTTCTGGGGCTCGCTGATCACGGCGGCGGCGTCCTTTCCGGGCTTCTGGCTGATGCTCAACAGCCAGGGCAGCGTGATGCTGGTGTGGCTGGCCATCATCGTGCCCTTCGGCATCTTCTACGCCGCCGTCTACGGGCCGGAGGCCGCGCTGTTCTGCGAGCTGTTCGACGCCAAGGTGCGCTACACCGGCATCTCCTTCGTCTATCAGTTCTCCGGCATCTTCGCCTCGGGCATCACGCCCATCATCGCCACCGCCCTGCTCAAGAGCGGCGGCGGCCAGCCCTGGCTGATCTGCCTGTACGTGCTGTTCGCGGGCCTGGTGTCGGCGCTGTGCGCATGGCTGATCGGACGCGGCGGAGTCAGGCGCGGGGGACCGGCCGGCCGTGGAACGGATAGTTGGGATCGTTGTAGCCGTGGGTGGAAGCGTGACCCGGCGTGACCCAATCGTCCACCAGCGTCTCGTCCTCGGGCGTGATGCGCAGGTCCAGCGCGGCGTAGTCGTCCTGCATCTGCGCCAGCGTGCGCGGGCCGGCGATCACCGAGCTGACCAGCGGATTGGCCAGCACCCAGGCGGTGGCGAAGGGGCCGGGCTGCACGCCGCGCGCGGCGGCATGCTCGACCAGCCGCTGCGCGATCCGCAGCGATTCCTCGCGGAACTCGGTGGCCAGGATGCGGCGGTCGCCACGACCGGCGCGCGTGTCCGCCCCGGGGGCCTGGCCCGGCAGGTACTTGCCCGTGAGCACGCCGCGCGCGATCGGGCTGTACGGCACCACGCCCAGGCCATAGTGGCCGCAGGCGGGCAGGATCTCGACCTCGGGGCCACGGTTGAGCATGTTGTAGTACGGCTGGCAGACCACCGGCTGCGGCACGCCCAGCTGTGCGCACAGCCGGATGACCTCGGCGATGCGCCAGCCTCGGAAGTTCGACAGACCGAAACCGCGCAGCTTGCCGGCGCGGATCAGGTCGCCCAGCGCCCACACGGCCTCTTCCAGGTTTTCCTCGTGGTAGTCGCGGTGCAGGTACAGGATGTCCAGGAAATCGGTGTCCAGCCGCGCCAGGCTGGCCTCGACGCCGCGCACCAGCCACTGGCGCGAATAATGCGCCTGGTTGGGGCCCTGGCCCATGGCGTTGCCGATCTTGCTGGCCAGCACCCAGTCATGGCGCTGGCCCTTGAGCAGCCTGCCCAGCACCTGTTCGGAACGACCGTCGTTATAGACGTCGGCGGTGTCGATGAAATTCACACCCTGTTCGCGCGCCGACGCGACGATGCGCGCGGCCTCGTCGTCCGGCGTCTGTTCGCCGAACATCATGGTGCCCAGGCACAGCGGCGATACGCGGAGATTGCTGTTTCCCAGTCTGCGGTAATTCATGGCGGTTCCCTTGTGGCGTTGCGGGCGGCGTCTGCGCCGGACGGCACATATTGCCAGAAGCCCGCGCCATGGGACGCGCCGGCGCCGAAGCCGTGCCACGCGCCATGCCTGCGTTCAGGGATCCGTCAGTGCGGGCGCAGCGTCAGGCGGGCATGCCCGCCGGCGCCGCGCGGCGGCGCGCGCCGTCCAGCAGCAGGTCCGAGATGAATCCCGACAGCGTCGAGGATTCCTGCCCCGGCGCCTGGCGCACGAAACGTTCGATGATGCCCATCAGCGCATGCGCGAACAGCTCGGCCGAAACCTCGGCGCGGAACAGGCCGGCCTGCTGCTCCAGGCGCACCCTGGCCGCGATCATGCGCGCCAGTTCGTCCTTGAGATCCTCGGCCGAATCGGCCTGGAAGAAGCCGATGCGGGTCAGGTCGGGATTCTCGCGCAGGATGGCCAGCAGGCCGCCGACGCTGGCGCGCACGCGCTCGTCCAGCCCCGAACCCGGCGCGCCGGGCTCGCGCTCCTGGCCGATGATGCCGCGCAGGCGCTTGGCGAACATGCCGACGAGTTCGTCATAGGCCGCCTGCTTGCTGGTGAAATATTGATAGAAGACCGGCTGCGTCACGCCGGCGCGGGCGACAATGTCGCTGATCCGGGTATGCTGGAAGCCGCGTTCGGCGAATTCCGCCGCGGCCACTTCCAAAAGCTGCAATCTGGTGCGTTCGCCTTTCGTCAGGCGCGGGTCTTGCGATAAAGATGGGGGTCGTGCCGTACTCATGAATGGTCTTGCCTTGCTAGTCGCGAGAAAATACTACCTTCGTATTCTTTTGACCACTGTTTCCCTGTATTGCCACACCGCCAATATGTATCGACTGTTGCGTCGACCGTTCCGTCTCCCATTTTTTTCGCTGCGCGCGGCCCTGCTGGCCGCGCCCTTGTTGCTGGGCGGCTGCATTCCGTACCCGGCGTACAAGACGCTGCAGCCGCAGGCCCGCGCCACCGTGGTCGACGAGCAGTCCAGGCCCTTGGCGGACACCCGCGTGATCCTGATCACCTCCTCCTATCCCTATGGCCGGGAACGCTGGCGCGATGAACAGCGCAGCGGCGAGGACGGCGTCGCCTCATTCGAGAATCACAGCGAATGGCGTGCCGAATCGCTGATGATCCATGGCCGGACGATCTTTTTCTGGAACTGGTGCGTGGAGAAACCGGGCTATGCGACCTATCGCACGCTGCTGACGTCGTCGGACGACTTCGACGCGCGGCCGACGATCACGCTGACGCCCGGATCGTCGCAAACTTGCGATGATCCGGGCGCGAGCAAGGACCGTCCGCCCAAGTCCTGAAATCCGCTGAAATGCGGGTAACCATTGACACATCTATTTCCGCGCCGCGGCGGTAAAGTAGCGTCATCGCCACAGTTCTCAGCGCATCGCCGGGCCTGGGCGACTCGGGAGCACGAATCATGAAGCGGTTTTCAGGCCGACTGGTCAGCGCGGCGCTGGCACTGGCCCTGGCAAGTTCGCCAGCCTTCGCCGGCAGGTATCACCATCACGATCACTATCGCGGCGGCAGCGCCAGCGGCTGGTGGATAGGCGGCGCGGTGGCGCTGGCCGCCGCCGGGCTGTACCTGGCGGCCAACTCGGAGCCGAGCTACGCGCAGGCCGGCGTCTACGCGCCCGGCGTGGCCTACACCAGCCCTCCGGTCTATGCCGCGCCGGTCTATTCGGCGCCTGTCTATGCCGCGCCCGCTCCGGTCTACGCGGCCGCGCCGCAACAGTACGCGCCGGTGCAGTATCAACAGCAGAGTCCCGCCGACAATGCGCTGGCCAACGCGTCCACCGATTGCCAGCGCTGGGCCGTCAACCAGAGCGGCTACGACCCGGCCACCATCTCGCAATGGACCACGCAGGTCATGGTGGACTCCTACAACCGCGCGCTGGATTCCTGCATGAACAGCCGCGGCTACCGCGCCAACTGAGGCCCGGCAGGAACACGGGCGGCGCTCAGCGCCGCCACGCCAGCCAGGCGCAGACCCCGATCCCCACGGCCGCCAGCGGCTCGCCCATGTCAGGGTTCCCCGGCGTCTTCCAGCGCCAGCAGGCAGGCCTGCGCCTCGTCCCATTGCTGCTCGCTGAACACCTGCAAGCCCGCTTCGCGCAGCAGCGCGGCCGTCACGCCCTGGCCGGGCTGGCGCTGTCCCTGGAAACGGCCGTCATACACATAGGCGCTGCCGCAGGACGGACTGCCCTGCTTGAGCACGGCGACGCGAATGCCCTGGCGTCGCGCGGCGTCCAGCGCCATGCCGGCGCCCTGCACGAAGGGCGCGGTGACGTCCTCGCCGTTGACCGCGACCACGCGGGCGCGGCCGGCCAGCACGGCGGCGGCATCGGCCCCCGGCTCGATCTCGGCGGGCGGCCTGGGAATGGGCATGCCGCCGGCGACCTCGGGACAGACGGATACGATGCGGCCCTCGGCGCGCCAGCGCGCCAGCACGGGATGATCGACGGGCACCCCGCGGCCGTCGTAGCGCACCGGGTTGCCCAGCAGACAGGAACTGACCAGGACGTATTGCATGAAAGGCACCGGAACCGCGGCAGGCATCGGGGCCCACGCCCCGCGCCCGCCGCAAACCCTGGATGATAGATCAGGGGCGGTTAATGCATCCCGCCACGGGTGCGCGCCCGCGACCGCCGCCAGCCGGCATCTCGCCGCCTTATGCGATCACTTCCCGCGCCCGCGCCGCCACCGTTCCGGTCGCCTCTTGCGCCTCTTGCGCCTCGATCCAGGCCCGCAGCGCCGGATCACGCAGCTGCAATACCTCGAACAGGCCCAGCGCGCGCAAGGCGGGCAAGGCCTCCGCGATGTCGCGCCCGGCGGCCTCGCGGCGCTCCGGCGTGGCGGCGGCGTCGCACCAGGCGCGCGCATTCGCCAGGAACGCGCCCACCGTGCCCTTGCGCACCATCACGCCCTGGAATTCGCCCTGGTTCACATCATCAGGCAATACGTCTTGCGCTTTCATGTCGGCTCCTTGCCGCGCCCGGGCCGCCGTGATGGCGCGCGCTGCGGGCACTGGCGCTACGATAGGCGCGTCGCGCCGGCAAGACTGGCGTATTCTGGTCATTCGATACCCCATTCATGCCAACGCCGACTCCGCCCGCTCCCCTGCTCGATCCCGCCCTGGCGCGTTCCCCGCGCGGTCCGCGCGCCATCGCCGTGCGACGCGATGATGCCGAGCTGCGCGACACCGCCATGCACCGCCACGCGCGCGGCCAGTTGCTGGGCGCGCGCCGGGGCCTGATCACGGTCTATGCCGGCGACCGGCAATGGGTCGCGCCGCCCTCTCAGGCGGTGTGGATTCCTCCAGGCTGGCCGCATGGGCTGCGCTCGCACGGGCCATATTCGGGCTACAGCGTCTACCTGAGCCCGGCGGCCTGCGCCGGCCTGCCGTCGGCGCCGCGCGCACTGGCGGCGTCCGCCCTGCTGCTGGCCGCCGTGGAGCGCGCGGCCGCCTGGGACGGCGATGCGCGGGACGCGCCGCGCCGGCGCGTGGTCGAAGTGATCCGCGACGAGATCGGCGACCAGCCGCAAGCGGCCGACGCCCTGCTGCTACCCGCCGAAGCCCGATTGCAACGGCTGGCGCTGGCCCTGTCGGACGATCCCGCCGACACCCGCACGCTAGCCCAATGGGCTGACTGGATCGGCATGGCGCCGCGCACGCTGGCGCGGCATTTCCTGGCGGAGACCGGCCTGACGCTGAGCGCGTGGCGGCAGCGCGCCCGCCTGATGCGGGCGCTGGAAATGCTGGCGGCGGGCGCCGCCGTGACCACGGTGGCGCTGGACCTGGGCTATGACAACGTCAGCGCCTTCATCGCCATGTTCAAGCGCGAGCATGGCGTGACGCCGGGACGCTACGCGCCGGACGGCGCGTAGCCGACCCTTGCGCCGGGCACAGCGACCGGACTCAGGCGTCCGAGGACGCGGCCGTCTTGCGCGGACGACGCGGACGCGCGGCGGTCTTGCGCGCGGGCTTGGCCTCGTCCGGCGCCGGCGCGTCGGCGGTAGCGGCGGGCGCCGGCGCGGCAACGCCGGCCTTGTCGCCAGTCGCGCCGTCGTCGGCGGCCATGGTGTCGCCCGCCGTCTTGGCGGCCTTGCCCCGGCCGGCGGCGCGGCGCGGGGTCTTGGCGGCGCGCTTGGCGGCCGGTTTCGCGGTCGCCTGGACGGCGGCGGGCGTGTCGGCATCGGCCGAACCATCCTGCGTTGCCTGGCTGTCGTCCTGCGCATGCGCGGCGGCGTCCGAACGCAGGTCCGGCGCGGCTTGCGACGGCCGCGTGGACGCGAAGCCGGCGCTGGCGCGCGATTCGTCTTCCGCTTGCGCCTGCTGGCCTTCCCAGGATTCAGCATCCTCCCACGGCAACACGGGCGTGGCCGCGCGCGCGGCGTCCTGCGCCGGTTCGCGGTCGCCATCCGCCGCCCCATCATCCTGCGCACGCTCGGCGTCACGGCGGCCGCCGCGCTTGCGATCGCGGCCCGACCGGCCCTTGGCGCCCTCCTGCTGGCCGCCGCGCGAACCCCGCGCGGCGCCTTGCGCCGGTTCGGCGGACGCTTCCTGCGCGGCGGCGGCAACGGCCTCATCCGCCGGCTGCAAGGCCGCGGCGCGCACGCCCTGGCGCGGAGCCGGACGGCCATGGGCGCTGTCGCGGTACACATAGGTGCCCGACTTTTCCTCGCGGCCCACGTCCAGGAAGCCGCGCGACTGCGCCTCTTCCAGCAGGTTGCCGAAGGCGCGGAAGCCGTAGTAGGACTCGTTGAAATCGGGCTTGCGCCGCTTGAGCGCGTCCTTCAGCACCGAGGCCCAGATCCTGTCGCCGTCGCCGCGCTCGGCCATGAGCGCGTCGAAGGTCTCGACCACCAGCTCGACCGCCTGGGTCTTGCGGGCTTCCTGTTCTTCCTTGCGGCGGCGCTCCTCTTCCGGCGTGCGGCGCTGGCCGCCGCCGGCGCCACGGCTGTCGCGGCTGTCGCGGCGCGACTCGGCGGCGCGCTGGCCTTCGCGGGCCAGGTCGTCATAGAAGATGAATTCGTCGCAATTGGCGATCAGCAGGTCGGAGGTGGACTGCTTGACGCCCACGCCGATCACCTTCTTGTCGTTCTCGCGCAGCTTGGACACCAGCGGCGAGAAATCGGAATCACCGCTGATGATCACGAAGGTATTGACGTGGGACTTGGTGTAGCAAAGGTCCAGCGCATCCACCACCAGGCGGATGTCGGCGGAGTTCTTGCCGGACTGGCGCACGTGGGGGATTTCGATCAGCTCGAAATTGGCCTCGTGCATGGGGGCCTTGAATTCCTTGTAGCGCTCCCAGTCGCAATAGGCCTTCTTGACCACGATGCTGCCCTTGAGCAGCAGGCGTTCCAGCACCGGCCGGATGTCGAACTTCTGGTAGCGGGTATCGCGCACGCCCAGCGCCACGTTCTCGAAGTCGCAGAAAAGCGCCATGCTGACGTTTTCGTTGGGGGTATTCACAGTCTTTCTCCAATGCCGCGACGGCCGCGCGGACGCGTCGCTCAGGCCGTCATGATATACATTTCCCCTGGCCGCGCCCCCTTTTCCCGCCTGCTATCCCTCGCCGTCGCATTCCCGCCATTACACGCCGCGCCCGGCGCCACGCCCGCCCCGTCCCATGTCCGCCCCAGACCTGCCCGTCCTGCACACCCCCCGCCTGATCCTGCGCCCGCTGGCGCGCGAAGACGCCGACGCCATCCAGCGCCTGTTTCCGCAATGGGAAGTGGTGCGCTACCTGGCCGACCAGATTCCCTGGCCCTATCCGCCCGACGGCGCGCGCCACTTCGTCGAGAACCTGGCCCTGCCCGCCATGGCGCGCGGCCAGCAGTGGCATTGGTCGATCCGCGAGCAGGCCGCGCCCGAGGCGCTGATCGGCGTGATCAGCCTGATGGACGACGAGCCGGACAATCATCGCGGCTTCTGGCTGGCGCCGGCCTGGCAGGGCCGGGGCTACATGAGCGAGGCCTGCGAGGCCGTGACCGGTTACTGGTTCGAGACGCTGGGCAAACCGCTGCTGCGCGCGCCCAAAGCCGCGCCTAACGCCGCCTCGCGCCGCATCTCCGAGAAATCCGGCATGCGGCTGCTGCGCACCGAGGAACGCGGCTATGTCAGCGGCCGCCATCCGAGCGAGCTGTGGGAAATCAGCCGCGAGGAGTGGCTGGCGCGCCGCAACCGCTGACGCCAGGGGCTGGCCTTGCGGACGGACGGCCGGCGCGGGCGGCTCCGGCGACTGCGCGCCTTCACATGCGTCCCTGATTTACTCACGGAGTCCTTGCTCCCCGCCGCCAGCGCCAAGCCGCCGCTTACCGCCCTTTTCGCCCCGTTTTCCCGCCGATTGAAGGCGGCCCGCCCTGGCTAGAATGCCCCAGCATCCAGCGCTGCGTCCGCGCAGCGCCTTCCCTTCGGGCCAGATCCATGAATCCGTCTACCGTCATCGGGGCCGCCGTCGGCCTGCTCACCCTGATCATCGTGGTGGCGCTGTCCGCCACCAACCCCGGCATGTATTTCAATCTGCCGGGCCTGGCCATCGTGCTGGGCGGCACCTGCGCCGCGCTCTTCATCGCCTACCCGCTGTCCGAGGTGGTGCGCGTGTTCAAGCTGGTGCGCACCGTGTTCCGCAACGACCAGCACGACCAGCAGCGCGACATCGACGAGCTGGTGAACATGGCCCAGCTGTGGATGAACACCGACGTGCACAAGGTCGAACAGGAGCTGAAGAAGGTCTCGAACCCCTTCCTGCGCACCGGCGTGCAGCTCATCATCGACAACACCCCGGAAGACCAGATCATCGAGCTGTTGCAATGGCGCGTGGCGCGGCTGCGCGCGCGCGAACAGGCCGAGGCGCAGATGTTCCGCGTCATGGCCACCTTCGCCCCGGCCTTCGGCATGTTGGGCACGCTGGTGGGCCTGATCAACCTGATGGCCATCCTGGGCGACGGCAGCATGCAGACCATCGGCCAGCAGCTGGCGATCGGCCTGATGACCACGTTCTACGGCATCCTGCTGGCCAACCTGGTGTGCAAGCCCATCGCGGTCAAGCTGGAGCGCCGCACCGCCCGCCGCGTCGAATCCATGAACATGGTGCTGCAAGGCATCGCCATGATGTGCGAGAAGCGCGGCCCGGCCGTCGTGCGCGAGACCCTCAATTCCTTCGTCATGCACGTCGAGGACGAGATCTATGACGGCGGCGCCCCCGCCGCGCAGCCGGCCAGGACCGAAGGCCAAGTCAAGGCCGGCGCCCGTCCCGTGTCCATCGCCCGCCCCGCCGCCGCGCGCCAATGAGCCTGATTTCTCCCTCCCTGGCGCAGCGGATCGAACAGGCCCGCCAGGCCCAGCTGCGCGCGCAGAAGGCCGCCGAGAACAGCGGCTGGCGCATGAGCCAGAGCAAGAGCGCCGGCGGCAAGGACCGCTACGCGCGCTGGCACGTGGACGAGGCGATCGAGCAGGATTCCGAGAACTGGCTGCTGAGCTACCTGGACCTGATCACGCTGCTGCTGGCCATGCTGGTGGTGATGCTGGCCATCTCGCGCCTGCACGGCTTCCCCGGCGAGAGCAAACCGGTCGAGCTGGTCGGCTCGCTGGCCGCCAGCGGCCTGCCCGCCTACGACGGCGAATATTCCGAGTTCGACAAGGTCGCCATTCCGCCCGAATGGGCCGCGCCCGAGGCCACGGCCCAGGCGGCCGCGCCGGCCACGGCAAGCGACGGCGAGATCGTCGCCGAGGCCGCCCCGCCGCTGAAGGCCCCGTCCAAGGAGTCGCTGGGACTGGCCGACCTGGGCAAATCGGTGGACGTGATCGTCAACGAGCAGTCGGTGAGCTTTCGCATCAGCAACGAGCTGCTGTTCGCCTCGGGCCAAGCCACGCTCAGCCCCGCCGGGCTGGACGTGATCAAGCGGCTGGCGGCGATCCTGAACAAGAACGAGTACCAGGTCTCGGTCGAGGGCCACAGCGACACGGTGCCGATCCAGACCCGCCAGTTCGCCTCGAACTGGGAGCTGTCCAGCAGCCGCGCCACCAGCGTGCTGCGCGAGCTGGTGCGCGACGGCGTGTCCGCCGGCCGCCTGCGCGCGGTGGGCTATGCCGAAACGCGACCCATCGAGAGCAACGAAACGCCGGCCGGCCGCGCCGCCAACCGCCGCGTCGAGCTGATCATGGACATCACGCAGCCGCCCAAGGCCGCGCCGGCGCCCGCGCCGGCCAAGTCCTGAGCGGCGGCGGGCGGCGGCGCCTCTCGCCGCCGGCCGCGAACGGCGCTAAGCTGGCGGCCTGCCCTGCGCCAGGAACCTCCCTCCATGTCCTATCTGCTCCTGATCGTCGAACCGGTCGGCCAACGCGCCGAGCGCACGCCCGAACAAGGCCGCGAGGCCTATGGCGCCATGCTGCGCTATGCCGAAAGCCTGAACGAGCGCGGCCTGCTGCAACGCGCCGAATCGCTGAAATCCGACGCCGAGGGCGTGCGGCTGCGCGTGCGCGACGGCGAGCGCAGCGTGGTCGACGGCCCCTTCGCCGAGGCCAAGGAAATGATCGGCGGCTTCTTCCTGCTGGATTGCGACACGCGCGAGGAAGCGCTGGCGCTGGCCGCCGAATGCCCGGCCGCCGCCTGGGCTACCGTGGAAGTGCGCGAGCTGGGCCCCTGCTTTCTTTGAGTCGGCTTCGACCACGCGATTGAAGCCTTGGCGACCCTTCCCGACTGCGGCGGCATCGGTCTAGCATCCGTGGCAGCCCCAACCGCCATCCAGGGGTTTACCCTAGGAATACAAGCGGACAGTCGATCTGCATCCTCTCCGTTCGTCGTGTCAGTACAAGCCCGAATCCAAGCCCGGATCCGGGCTTGGATCTTTCCCTCCCGGAGACTCAGAAATGCGATTCATGATCATGGTCCGCGCCACCGCCGACAGCGAAGCCGGCCGCATGCCCGAAGAAAGCCTGCTTGCCGCGATGGTGAATTACCACGAGGCCTTGTCCAAGGCCGGCGTGCTGCTGGACGCCAACGGCCTGCTGCCCTCGTCCAGGGGCTGGCGCGTCCACTACGATGCCCAGGGCGAACGCAAGGTGCTGGACGGCCCCTTCGCCGAAACCAAGGAGCTGATCGCCGGCTACACCATGATCCAGGCCCGCTCACGCGAGGAAGCCATGCAATGGGCGCTGCGCTTTCCCTCGCCCTTCCCCGGCCAGCCCTGCTCGGTCGAGGTGCGGCAGCTGTATGAGCTGGAGGATTTCGCGCCCAGTCCCGCCATCGAACGGTTCCGCGACATCCCGGGCAACGGACAACAATAGAAGTCCCCGAAGTAGAAGCCCCCCCCGAGCGCTGCGCGCTCCCCCCAGGGGGCGTCGCTACGGACCGGAGGGCGAAGCCCACCCGTGCAGCGCTAGGCGCTTCTGCCCTCAAGGGCGTCGCTGCGGACCGGCAAAGCCGGCTCCGCGCGACCTCGGTCCGGGGCGAGCCGGGCGTATGAATACCGTTTTTCCTTCGACATCAGACACCAGGAATTGCCATGCACAAGCATATGTTCGTCAACCTGCCGATCCGCGACATGAAGAAATCGCAGGCCTTCTTCCGCAGCGTGGGCTATGAGTTCAATCCGCAGTTCACCAATGACCAGGGCGCCTGCCTGGTCGCGGGCGAGAATCTGTTCGTGATGCTGCTGGTCACGGACTTCTTCAAGACCTTTACCGGCAAGCCGGTGGCCGACGCCCACCAATCCACCGAGGTGCTGGTGGCGCTGTCCTGCGACAGCCGCGCCCATGTCGACGAGCTGGTGGCCCGCGCGCGTGCCGCCGGCGGCGCGGTGCCGCGCAGCCCGCAGGATCTCGGCTTCATGTATTCGCACGGCTTCGAGGACCTGGACGGCCACGTTTGGGAGCTGGTGTACATGGAGCCGGGCGCGGTGCCGCCGCAGGCATGAGGGGCAACAAGCCCTCGGCCGACGCCGGCGCGCCGGACAGTCCGGCCGCGCTGGCCACCCACCGCGCCATCGAGGCGGTCTGGCGGATCGAGGCCGCCAGCGTCATCGCCGGCGTGGCGCGGCTGGTGCGCGACGTCGGCCTGGCCGAGGAGCTGGCGCAGGACGCGTTGGTCGCCGCGCTGGAGCGCTGGCCCGCGTCCGGCGTGCCCGACAATCCCGGAGCCTGGCTCATGACCACCGCCAAGAACCGCGCCCGCGACCGCTTGCGGCTGGAGGCGCTGCACAGCCGCAAGCACGAGCAGATCGGCCACGAGCTGCAGGCGCTGGAGGCCGACGTGGAACCGGATTTCGTCGACGCGCTGGACGCCGCGCGCCAGGACGATATCGGCGACGATCTGCTGCGGCTGATCTTCACGGCCTGCCATCCGCTGCTGTCCACCGAGGCGCGCGTGGCGCTGACGCTGCGGCTGCTGGGCGGCCTGTCGACGACCGAGATCGCGCGCGCCTTCCTGGCCTCCGAGTCCACCATCGCGCAACGCATCGTGCGCGCCAAGCGCAGCCTGTCCGCCGCGCGCGTGCCGTTCGAAGTGCCCGGCCCGGCCGAGCGCGCCGCGCGGCTGGCCTCGGTGCTGGAAGTTATCTACCTGATCTTCAACGAAGGCTATTCGGCCACATCGGGCGAGAATTGGACACGGCCCGCGCTATGCGACGAGGCGCTGCGCCTGGGCCGCATCCTGGCGCAATTGGCGCTCGGCGACAGCGAGGCGCACGGCCTGGTCGCGCTGATGGAGCTGCAGGCCTCGCGCCTGGCCGCCCGCGCCGACGCCCAGGGCCGGCCGGTATTGTTGATGGACCAGGACCGCGGCCGCTGGGATCCGCTGCTGATCCGGCGCGGGCTGGCCGCGCTGGCGCGCGCCGAATCGCTGGGCGGCGCGCTCGGCCCTTACGCGCTACAAGCGGCGCTGGCGGCCTGCCATGCCCGCGCCCGTCGCGCCGAGGATACCGACTGGCCGCGCATCGTGGCGCTGTACGACGCGCTGGTCCAGGCCATGCCCTCGCCGGTGGCCGAGTTGAACCGGGCGGTGGCGGTCGGCATGGCCTTCGGCCCGCAGGCCGCGCTGGACCTGGTCGACGCGCTGGAGGCCGAGGGCGCGCTGGCCAATTACCACTGGCTGCCCAGCGTGCGCGGCGACCTGCTGGCCAAGCTGGGCCGGCATGCAGAGGCGCGCGAGGCCTTCGAACGCGCCGCCGGCATGACCCGCAACGCCCGCGAACGCGAGCTGCTGCTGGCCCGCGCGGCGCAGATGCGGGACGGCCCGGCCTGACGCGCGCGTGCTTAAATGCCGTCATGCGCCCCGTTCCCGCTGCCCCCGACGAACCCGCGCCCGCCATGGCGGGCGTGCCGGACGCATTCGACCATCCGGACGACCGCGCCGAGTTCCGACGGCCCGGTCACCGGCCCGGCGTGGAGTTGTACCGCGCCCACATCATCCGCCACGCCTTCGAACCCCACACCCACGACGCCTTCGGGCTGGGCGCCATCGAATCCGGCGTGGAGCGCTTCCGCTACCGTGGCGCCGATCACCTGGCGCCGTCCGGCTCGGTGGTGCTGATGAATCCCGATGAACTGCACACCGGCCGCGCCGAGACCGAGGGCGGCTGGCGCTACCGCATGGCGTACATCGACGCCGACGTGGTCGCGCGCGTGACGGGCGAGGACGGCTGGTGGTTCGACACTGCCGTGGGCCTGGACACTGCCAGCGCCACGCGCGTCACCGCCCTGCTCGACACCCTGTGGCGCACGCGCGAGCCGCTGGCCTTCGACAGCGCCCTGCACGCGCTGCTGGCCGAGTTCCGCCGCCACGCCCGCGTGCCGCGCCCGGTCCGCGCCGAGGGCGCGCCGCGCTTCGCGCCCGTCATCGACTACATGCGCGCGCATCTGTCGCGCCGGCTGACGCTGGAAGAGCTGGCGCGCGAGGCCGGCCTGAGCCCCTTCCATTTCCTGCGCAGCTTCCAGGCGCATTGCCACGCCACGCCGCAGCAGATGCTGATGGCGCTGCGCCTGTTCGAGGCCAAGCGCCGCCTGGCCGCCGGCGAACCGCCCGCCCAGGTCGCGCTGGCGGCTGGCCTGACCGACCAGGCCCACCTGACGCGGGCCTTCGCCCGGCGCTACGGCGTCACGCCCGCGCGCTACCAGAAGCAGATGCGCGCCTGAGACCGCAGATCGCCGAACAGGCGCGGGTGCCGCGCCGGCGCTGCCGACGCGGTCGCGGGAATGCGCCGCCAACGCCCGCGCAGCAATCTGGTACAAGACCGCCCTCTCCTGCCGCCGATAGACTGGCCGCGTTTTCCTTGTCTGGAACCGGAGTGATTCTATGTGGGCTGGAACCCTGTACGCCCTGGCCGCCGGCCTGATGTGGGGGCTGGTGTTCGTGGGCCCGCTGCTGCTGCCCGAGTATCCGGCGGCCTTGCAATCGGTGGCGCGCTACCTGGCCTTCGGCCTGATCGCCCTGCCGCTCGCCTGGCTGGACCGGCGCGCGCTGCGCCAGCTGGGCCGTGCCGATTGGATCGAGGCGCTGAAGCTGGCCGCCATCGGCAACCTGCTGTACTACCTGTGCCTGGCCAGCGCCATCCAGCGCGCCGGCGGGCCGGTGCCCACCATGATCATCGGCACGCTGCCGGTGGTGATCGCGGTCAGCGCCAACCTGCGCAACGCGCGCCGTGACGGGCGGCTGCCCTGGAAGCGGCTGGCGCCGTCGCTGGCGCTGATCGCGCTGGGCATCGCCTGCGTCAACCAGGTCGAGCTGCAGGCGCTGCGCCAGGATCCGGACGCCGACCTGGGCCGTTACGCGCTGGGCGCGCTGCTGGCGCTGGCCGCCGTGGCCTGCTGGACCTGGTATCCGCTGCGCAACGCCGACTGGCTGCGCGCCCATCCCGACCGCAGCCCGCGCACCTGGGCCACCGCCCAGGGCGTGGCCACGCTGCCGCTGGCCCTGGCCGGCTACGCGCTGCTATGGACCGGCATGGCGGCGACCGGCAACGCCTTTCCCATGCCGCTGGGCCCGCGCCCCGAAGTGTTCCTGGCACTGATGGCCGCCATCGGCCTGTTCGCGTCGTGGCTGGGCACGCTGTGCTGGAACGAGGCCAGCCAGCGCCTGCCGACCGCGCTGGTCGGGCAGTTGATCGTGTTCGAGACGCTGGCGGCGCTGGCCTATGCCTACATGCTGCGTGGCCAGATGCCGCAGCCGCTGACATTGATCGGCATCGGCTGCCTGATCGTGGGCGTGTTGCGCGCCGTGCGCGTCAAGCCCGAGCCGGTGGCGGCGCAGGCCTGAGCGGCGGCAGCATATCAGGCGTAGGCCAGGTTGGGATTCTCGGCCAGGCGCTGGCCGATCGCCGCGCAGGCGCGCAGCAGCGGCGCCACGTAGCTGGCCTGGATGTCTGGCCTCTGCCGGAACGCCAGCGTGCTGACGCTGACGGCGGCCACCGGCCGGCCGCCGGCATCGCGCACCGCCGCGCCGAAGCAGTGGATATCCTGCTCGTTCTCCTGCGCGTCCGTAGACCAGCCGCAGGCGCGCACGTCCAGCAGCTGCTTGCGCAAGGCAGCGGCGTCGGCGATGGTCTGCGGCGTCTGCCGCTCGTAGCCGATCTGGCCCAGCAGCGGCTCGGCCGCGTCGGGCGCCAGCGCCGCCAGGTAGGCCTTGCCCACGGCGGTGGAATGCAGGCACACGCTGGTGCCGATGCGCGAGGCCATCTGCACCGCGCTGGGGCTTTCCAGTTTCTCGATATAGACCATGCACAGGCCCGAGGGCACGGCCAGATGCACGGTTTCGCCGGTTTCGTCGCGCAGCGCGCGCAGGGCGTCGCGCGCGGCCGTACGCAGGCCCGAGCGGCTCCAGCTGCGGCTGGCCAGCTGCACCAGGCGATGGCCCAGCGTCCAGCTGCGGGTCGCGCCGATCTCCACCAACAGCCGCTCGGCAGTCAGCGCCGCCACGATCCGGTGCACGGTGGGACGTGGAAAACCGGTGGCCTTGGCGATCTCGGCGATGCCCACGGGCTCGGGATTGTCCGCCACCCATTGCAGCACGCGCATGAACTTGGAAAACGCGGCGGTGCCAGCGACGCCATTGTCGGCGGTGTTGGAAGCGGAAGCGGGCGTGGCGGAAGACATGCGAGGAACCTGTGTATCCGGGCGCGGCTGCGGCCGCGCGGATAAAAAAAGCGGACGGAAAGGCGGGACAGCATAACCCGCCGCTCACGCCCGCGCGGCCTTGCTGCCTGTCGAGGCTGAAAACGACGCTAGGCCACCATGTATCCCCCGTCCACCGGCAGCACCACGCCCGTCATGAAAGCGGCAGCTGGCGTGCACAGGAACACCGCCGCCCGCGCCACATCCTCGGGAGTGCCCCAGCGCGCCAGCGGCGTGCGCGCCAGAATGGGCCCGGCGCGGGCCGGGTCGTCCTGCAGCGCCTGGGTCAGCGGCGTGGCGATCCAGCCGGGCGCCACCGCGTTGACGCGGATGCCGTCCGGCGCGTAGGCGATCGCCAACGACTTGGTCAGCTGCCCCACCCCGCCCTTGCTGGCGGCGTAGCCGGGCACCAGTCCGCCGCCGAAGAACGTCAGCATGGACGCCGTGTTGACGATGCAGCCGCGCGCCGCCTTCAGCGCGGGCCGCGCGGCGGCGCAGACCCGCATGGTGCCGGTCAGGTTCACGTCCAGCACCTGCTGGAACACGTCCGGATCGTGCTCCTGGCCGCGCTTGATGATGCCGGCGCAGTTGAACAGGATATCGAGGCGGTCGAAGTCGGCCAGCGCCGCGTCCACGTCGTGCTGGCGCGTGACGTCGGCCTGGCGCGTGCGCACCGAGGCGTCCAGCGTGCCATCGCCCGGCCCCAGGCCCAGCGCCACCACCCGGGCGCCCATCGCCGCCAGTTGGTTGGCGATGGCCGCGCCGATACCCTGGGTGGCGCCGGCCACCAGGGCCGTCCTGCCCGCGAGAATGTCCTGCCGATACGTCATGTCCATCGCTTGCATGCCTTCCTCGCGCCGGACTCAGTTCTTCATGGGCAGCGTCTTCACCAGTTCGGTGAAGACGGCCGCGTCACGCGTCATGTTGTCGCGAAAGCCCTTGTCGTCGGCATAGGAGAAGCCCAGGTACTGCTTCTCCAGGACCTCGCGGAAGGCGGGCTCGTCGATCGCTTTGCGCGACTCGGCCTTGAGATACGCCAGGACTTCCGGCGGCAGGTTCTTCGGCCCGGCGATGCCGCGCCAGGTGCCCAGGCTCAGATCTATGCCCATTTCCTTGAACGTGGGCACCTTGGCGAAGTTCTTCACGCGCTGGTCCGCCATCACGCCCAGCATCTTCAGCTTGCCGGCGAGCACGTACTGCGCCACCTCGGCCGGGCTGACGGCCACCGCGTCCACGTGCTTGCCCAGCAAGGCCTGCACGGCCGGGCTGGCGCCCTGGAACGGGATGTGGTTGAACTCGATGCCGGTCTTTTCCCCAAGCGCCGCCGCCGCGAAGTGCCAGATCGAGCCGTTGCCGGCATTGCCCACCGACACCTTGCCCGCCGTCTTCCTGGCGTCGGCCAGGAACTCCTGCAGCGTGTTCCAGGGCGCGTCCGCGTGCACGGTGATGGCGGCCGGATCGGCGTTGAACTGGATGATGGGCTGGATGTCGTCCTGGTTGAACTTCGCCAGCCCCATGGGCTTGAGCGTGACCAGCTCCACCGTCACCACAGCGAGCTTGTAGCCGTCGGGCTTGGCGTTGATCATCTCGGTCCAGCCGATGGCGCCGCTGGCGCCGGGCTTGTTCAGCACCACGATGCTGCGCGGAATGTGCGTGCGGGCCGCCTCGGCGAAGGCGCGCGCCACGCCGTCGGTGCCGCCGCCGGGCTGGAACGGCACGATCAGCTCGATCTGCCGGCTGGGAAAATCCGCCGCCACGGCCGGCCCGCCGAACAACGCCAGCGCGGCCATCGCCGCCGCGCCGCGCGCCAGGACGCGGCGCCGCATATTGTGCTCACTCATCTTGTCTCCCTTGCTCTTTGGTCTTGTGCTGTGGTGATGCGCGGCACGGATCCGGACGAAGCATGGCCGGACGGCCGCGCGGGCGGCGCCTGCAATGCGGCGGCTGGCGTGCGGCGCCACGGCGCCAGCCGGACTGGATCAGCGGATGAACTGGTCGGCGTAGCCGGCGCCCAGGCCGACTGCCTCGAAGTGCTTGCGGCACATGTCGATCTTGGTGAACACGTCCTCGAAGCCCATGCCCTTGCCCCAGGGATCCGTGTAGTACATGACGCCGTTGACCTGGAAGTACGTGATCATTTCCTCGACGTCCTCGGGCACATAGAGCGTGTGGGTCTCGCCGGGCGGCTCGAACACATAGCTGCCTTCCACGGCCTCCCAGTCATGTTCCAGGTAGCGCCAGCGTCCCTTGAGCACGAAGCCATGCACCGCCTGCGGATGGCGGTGGCGGCTCAGCACGCCGGACTTGCGGACCCTGAGCAGGTTCATCCAATAGCCTTGGCTGGCGTTCAGACAGAGCGGCCGGAACCACACGTTCTCGGCCTGCGGCACCCACAGGCGCTCGTCCTGCGGGATCGCGTGAGGCACCACGATCTCCGGCAGCGCGTCCGGCGGATTCGGGTACTGGTAAGGCATCAAGGGAGTCTGGTCGGGTGTCTCTACGGGCATGTTTTTATCCATATTGTGGACAATAATTCACAATATGGATAATTGTAAGCAGCCCAAGCCGCGCGGGAATTGATGAAAACCCGTAGCGGCCAGGACTGGACTTCGTGTGAGCGCCCCTGCGGGACAGCACACTAGAGCCGCGCCGCGTGCGACGCGCGCCGGCCCAGGCGGCGCAGCCCCCAGGCGATCAGCAGGCCGCCCGCGCCGGCCGCGACCACCACCCAGGCGGCGCTGGGCCAGCCGTGGCGATCGATCACGGCGCCCACCGTGACCGGCCCGATCACCTGGCCCAGGTTGCTGCCTTGCATGACCAGGCCGACCGAGGCCGCCGCCAGCGCCGGCCTGGGCGCCAGCAGCGGCGCCGAGCCCAGCAGCGTGGCCGGGATCAGGCCGCCAACGGCCGAAAACGCCACGCACAGCAGGAAGATCGTCATGGCCGGCGCGCCCGAGCGGAAGATCAGCAAGGCGATCAGGGCCATCGATGCGCAGGCGATCGCGATCAGCGTCGAACGCCGCCAGCCGCGCGCCAGCAGCATGCCCGCCCCCAGGTTGCCGATAACGTTGGCGACGGTGGCGATGGCGCTGTACAGGCCGGCCTGCGCCAGCGACAGTCCGAGCCGCTCCATCAGCAGCACCGGCAGGAAGCTGAACAGCGCGAAGAACATCAGGCTGTACAGCATGAAGGTCAGCGACAGCAGCACCGGACCGGCCGTGCCCAGCGTGTCGATCGTGTCCTGCCGCAGGCCGCGCCAGGACAGGCTGGCGCCGGCGGCGGACGGTGGCGCCAGCAGCGCCACGCAGGCCAACGCCAGCAGCGCCGCCGCGCCCGCGCACCACCAGTACGCATGCCAGTCCGCGAACGCCTGCGAGGCCAGCATGGCGACGGCCATGCCCCCCGGCATGTAGCAGCTCCACAGCGCGAAGGCCAGGTCGCGCCGCGCCGGCGTCACCAGCCGCTGCAAGGCCGCCGGCCCCGCCACGGTGATCATCAGGAAACCCAGCCCTTCGAGCACGCGCGATGCCAGCAGCGCGCCGTAGCCCGGCGCCGCCGCGCCCGCGGCCGTGCCCAGCGCGGTGGCCGCCAGCCCCAGCAGCAGCATGCGGCGCGCGCCGAAGCGTGCGATCACGCCGCCGGCCGCGATGCCGCCGACCATGCCCAGCACCGAGAACACCGCCGTCAGCGAACCGACGGCGGCCAGGTCCAGCCCCATGTCCCGCCGCAACAGCGGCGCGGCGATGATGACCTTGCCCACTTGCAGCGCCGCCACCACGCCCGCGCCCACGATGGCCAGCACCGCCGCCCAGCGCGTGCCCACCGGCGTCCCGCCCTGCCCGTCGCCTGTGCGCCGCATGCCCTGCTCCGTCTCCCGCGCCCGGGCCGTCCGGGTCTCGTGCTGGTCCATCGCCGCCTTCTGTGTCCGCGTATCGAAGCCGCCAGCATGCCCGTCCGTGGCGATCCTGTTAAGTGATAATCTTTTGACGCAACCGATCGATTCCATAGATCACTGACGCCCATGCTGGACGCCCTCACCCTGGACCAATTGCGCGTGTTCGCCGCCGTGGCCGACGCCGGCAGCTTCCGCGCCGCCGCCCGCCAGCTGTCGCGGGTGCAGTCGGCCGTCAGCCATGCCATCGCCAACATGGAATCCGAACTGGGCGTGTCGCTGTTCGACCGCCAGGGCAGGCGTCCCGTCATGACGCCGCAGGGCCAGGCACTGCTGGCCAATGCCCGCGACATCCTGCTGCGGGTCGACGCCATGCGGGCGCGCGCGCAGGGGCTGGGCGAAGGCGTCGAACTCGAACTGCCGCTGGTCGTCGATACGCTGTTTCCCATCGCCCACGTGGGCGCCGCGCTGTGCCGCATGCGCGCGGCCTACCCGTCGGTGGCGCCGCGCGTCACGGTGCTGCCGCTGGGCGGCCCGATCGCCGCCCTGCTGGACCGCAGCCACGCCCTGGGCATCATCGCCGGCGAGCATTTCCGCGACCCGCGCATCGCGGTGCAGGCGCTGTCCTCGGTGCAGATGGTGGCGGTGGTCGGCGCCGGCCATGCGCTGGCCGGCCGCGTCGTCGCCGGGCAGATGCTGGAGCCGGCCGAGCTGGCCGACCATGTGCAGATCGTGCAGACCGATGCCTCGCCGTTGAGCCAGGGCCGCGATTTCGCCGTGCTGTCGCCGCAGACCTGCCGCGTCAGCGGCCAGGACACCAAGCACGCCATGATCCTGGCCGGCCTGGGCTGGGGCCGGCTGCCGCTGTGGCAGGCCGAGCGCGACCTGGCCGAGGGCCGGCTGCTGCGACTGCCCACCAGCAGCCTGGGCCGGGGCAGCCAGGTCGCCGTCGAGACCTATCTGGCGCATCGCATCGACCAGCCGCTGGGACCGGCGGCACGGGCGTTCAGGGAAGCGTTGCAGACGCTGGCCTGAGCCCTGTTGCCTCGAAGAGCGGCGTCATGCGCGCTTCATCAGGTACTTCGGCGATTCCTCATACCCCTGGCGGTAATAGAAACGGTGCGCGTCGACGCGGCGCTCGTGGCAATGCACCTCGATGCGGTCGCAGCCGCGCTCGCGCGCCAGCCGCGCGGCCGTCTCTTCAAGCTCGCGACCCACGCCCAGGCCGCGCGCCGCCTCGCTGACGCAGAAATACGTGATGCGGCAGAAGTCGCCCGGCAAGGCCAGCTGCACGATGAAATGCAGGCCGATGAAGCCCTGCACGCCGCCGTCCCCGGCTTGCGCGACCAGCAGGCGCGCGTCCGGATGCGCGGCGATGCGCGCGATCTTGTCGGCGCAAAAATCCTCCGTGCCGGGATAGCCCAGTTCGCCCAGCAATGCGGCGATCGCCGCGGCGTCCTTGATTTCCGCGTCCCGGATGCGCATGGCCCGATCTCCAAAAAACGCAGACGATATGACGCCCGCATGTCCGCCGCATGACCGGCGCCGGGCAGCGCGAACGCCGCTCAGGCGACGCCGTCATGCGCGTGTAATGTGGCGAACAATGCCCGACTCGCGGCTTTGCAAGCCGAAGCCTGAGCGCCGCCCTGGCCACGGCGGCGCCAGCCTCAGGCGCCGACCGTGCGCAGCGCGCGCCTGCAGATCCGCAGTGTGGCCTCGGCCGGCGCGTCGGCCTGCCAGCGCGCGCATACGCCGCGCACCCAATCCGGCTGGTCCTTGCTGGCGTCGTTCAGCCAGTTAGCCACCGAGTCCTGCACATATACCGAGGGATCGGCGCGCAGCGGCGCCAGCAAGGGCAAACCGATCCCGGGATCGGCCTTGAGTTCAGCGATGTGCGCGCACCACACGCCGCGCGGACGCAGCGACTCGCTGGCGAAGCGGCGCAGGCGCTCCGACGGTTCCTTGGTCCACGGCGTCAGCAAGGCCACAGAGCGCCGCAGTTCCACCGCCAGTCCGGGACGCAGCGCCATCCAGACCCATTCCCTGACGCCGAAGTGCGCGTCGTCCGCCAGCGGCCGGATCAGGCGCAGCCGCGCTTCCAGGTCCAGGCCCGGCATCGCGCCCGCCATGAAGCAGGCCCAGCCGCGCACCGTGTCGGACGCGTGCCCGCGCAGCGCGTCGAAGCCGGCCGGCCCCAGGCGCTCCAGCATCAGGGCGCCGGCCAGCGCCATGCGCCGGGAAATGCCCTGCGCCGACGCCGCGCGCATAGCGGCGGCCGCATCGGCGCCGGCCTGCGGCACGGCGGCCGCCATCAGCGCGGCGAAATCCACCGCCAGGCACTCGGTCAGGTTGGACGCCGGTGCGCCGGCGTCCAGCTGCGCGCGCCGCGCCGGGCTGATATCCTGCACGCCGCGTCCGGCGGCGGGCGTCTTGGCTGCCTTCCTGCTCATCGCGCCACCTCCTGCAACGCCGCGCGGCCGCTGTCCGTGGCGCGCCAGACCTTGCCCAGCAATTCGCCCAGCCGCTTGCGCTCCGCCGGGGACAGGGCTTCGAACAGCCCGCCTATCCATTGCGTGTGCTCGGCGAACAGCTTCGTCGCAATGGCCTTGCCCTTTGCACTCAACAGCACCCGCACCCGCCGCCTGTCGACGTCATCGGCCTCGCGCCACAGGAAGCCGTCGCGCTCCAGCCCATCGAGCAGGCCGGTAACGGTGGCGCGCGTGACACCGGCGCGCTCGGCCAATTCATGCGGCGACAGGCCGCCGGACTGGCCGTGCAACAGGAACAGCAACACGAATTTGCCTTCGGACAGGCCGCGCGGCGCCAACCGCGCCGCGCAATCGCGGTCGATCGCGCCGGCCGTGGCCAGCAGCTGGAAGCACAGGCGCACGCCGTCCGCCGACGGCAGCCTCCGGCGCGCCGACTCGTTCAGCAAAGCGTGGTGCTTGGGTTCCAGCATGCCGTCCGGACTGTCCATGTACCGCTCCTCAAAAAATAAGAAGGCAGCATATCATATGGCAGCTAATTATATTTCCAAGGACCGATGCAGGTGACAGCCGGCAACGGCAAGGTCTGCTATCCTCGCCGCAACAGATACCCAGATCGCCCGCGCCAGCCCGGTTCATGCCCATCATCACTGTCCCAGCCGAACGTCCGCCGGTTGCCCTGCGCCGCATGTGCGTGGACGACGTGCCCATGCTGCTGGCCCTGGAGTCCGACCCCGAGGTCATGCGCTACAGCACCGGCGTCAAGCCGGCCACCGAGGCGCGCCGCCGCGAACTGCTGGACTGGCTGCGCGAGGCGCCCGGCAAGCTCGGCCACTGGGCCGTGGTGGCCGACGGCGACGCGGTCGGCTGGGCCAGCCTGACGCCATTGCCCGGCACCGACCGCATCCAGCTCGCCTACCGGCTGCAACGGCGCGCCTGGGGCCGGGGCTGCGCCACCGCAGCCGGCCGCCAGCTGTGCGACTATGCCTGGCGCATGCTGGATGTCGCGGCCCTGTCCGCCGTCGCCTGGCCGGACAACCTGGCCTCGCGGCGCGTGCTCGAAAAACTCGGCTTCGTCCAGGCCGGCACAGAAACGCACTACGGGCGCGACACCGTGGCCTATCTGCTGCCGCGTCCGGCCTCGGCCTGACCCACGCCATCACTCTTACCCCTTTCCTGGAACCATCCACTCATGACCGACGCCCACAACACCGCCCCCGCCGACCCCCGCGTCTATATCGCGCAGAGCCTGGAAGGCATGAAGGCCGCCACCGCCGCCCATTGCGGTTCCTGGCACCTGGACCAAGCCGAGCGCTGGTCGGTGGACATGGACGAAGGGCTGATCCGCTTCGTGCTGCCCGACGGCATGCATGCCTCGGCCCCTGTCCAGATCGTCGGCACCACCAACAGCGACGACGGATCCTTCCTGTGGGGTTGGGATCACCCGTCCGTGCCGCCGGAACTGGCCGAACACGCCGAGCTGGCGCGCGCCTTCGGCGAAGCCCATGGATTGCCCGAGTACAGCAATCGAAAAGTCGAATGCGACGACATGCGGGCCTGGGAATTCGCCGCCGTGGCCATGCGCCTGGGCGGCGCCAGCGGCACCTATCGCGGACAGGCGTCGGAAACCGCCTGCGTGTGGATGACCTTTGGCGCCGTGACCCTGTCCCAGGGCTGACGCCGCCGCGCCGGGACATTCCATGGACGCGCCCCTGGCCGCCGCCGCCCGCGCGCTTGCCGCGGGCGATCCGCTGGGCGCGCTGCACCATGTCGCGCTGCGCGGCGACCCACCGGCGCTGGCGCTGCGCGGCATCGCCCTGGCCCAGCTGGGCGACCTGGAACGCGCCCGCGCCCTGCTGCGGCGCGCGGCCCGCGCGTTCCGCCCGGAGCAGGAGCTGGCGCGGGCGCGTTGCGAGTTGGCCGAGGCCGATGTGGCGCTGGCGATGCGCGACCTGGACTGGCCCGACGAAACGCTGGAATCCACCCGCCAGGCCCTGCTGCGGCACGGCGACCTCGCCAACGCCGCGCATGCCCGGCTGCTGCATGCGCGGCGCCTGCTGCTGCTGGGCCGTGCCGACGACGCCGCCGTCGCCATCGCGGGCTGGGATCAGGCGCCGCTGCCCGCCGCCGCGCGGGCGGTGCATGCCTTGGCCGCCGCCGGCATCGCGCTGCGCCGCCTGCAGGCAGAACCCGCCCGGCTGGCGCTGGCCCAGGCCCGGGCCGCCGCGCGCGAATCCGGTATCGGCGCGCTGCAAGCCGAGGCCGATGCGCTGTCGCGCCTGCTGGAGGCCCCGGCGGCCAGGCTGACCCACCACGGCGCGCAGCGCCTGCTGCGCCTGGACGAAGTCGAGGCGCTGATGGCCTCGGACGCGCTGGTGGCGGACACCGCCCGCCAGGCGCTGCGCAGTCCCATGGCCACGGTGGACCTGTCGCGGCGGCCGGTGCTGTTCGCGCTGGCGCGCCAGCTGGCCGAGGCCTGGCCCGGCGACGCGCCGCGCGAGGCGCTGATCGCCGCCGTCTTCCGCCTGCGGCGGCCCGACGAGACCCATCGCGCCCGGCTGCGGGTGGAGGCCGGCCGGCTGCGCGTCGCGCTCAAGGGCCTGGCCGAGGTCCGGGCCAGCCGCCGGGGCTATGCGCTGGCCCTGCCACCCGGCTGCGAAGCCGTGACGCTGGCCCCGCCCGACGAAAGCGCCCACCCGGAACTGCAAGCCCTGCTGGCGGACGGCCAGCCCTGGTCCAGCGCCGCGCTGGCCCTGGCGCTGGGCGCCAGCCAACGTTCGGTGCAGCGTGCCCTGGAAACCCTGGCCGCCGCCGGCCAGGCCCAGCCGCTGGGACAGGGGCGCGCGCGCCGCTGGGCCGCGCCGCCGCCGCCCGGATGCGCGACGGTTTTGTTACTCCCGCCGCTGCCGCCGGCGGACTAGCATGGCTCCATTCCCATCCGGAGACTCCCCGCCATGAAATCCGCTCCCGCCCAGATCGTCCGTGAATACGGCCCCTTCCCCGGCGTCACCGATGTCCACGGCGTCAGCCACGACGGCCGCCGGGTCTGGTTCGCCACCGGCGATTCGCTGCAATCGATGGATCCGGCCAGCGGCAAGATCGTCAGCATCATCAAGATGACGGCGCGCGCCGGCACCGCCTATGACGGCCAGCACCTGTACCAGCTCGCCGGTCCGAGCATCCAGAAGGTCGACCCGCGCAGCGGCGAGATCCTGGCCACCCTGCCAGCGCCCGCCGAGGGCTGCTCGGGCATGGCCTGGGCCGAGGGCGCGCTGTGGGTGGCGCATTACCGCGAGCGCAAGATCCACAAGATCGACCCGGCCACGGGCAAGATCCTGCGCACCATCGCCTCGGACCGCTACGTGACCGGCGTCACGTGGACCAACGGCGGCCTGTGGCACGGCACCTGGGAAAACGACGAAAGCGAACTGCGCCGCGTCTCGCCCGAGACCGGAGAAGTGCAGGAGAGCCTGCTCATGCCGCCGGGCGTCTACGTCTCCGGGCTGGAAGCGGGCGACGGCGTGTTCTATTGCGGCGGCAGCACCAGCGGCAGGATCCGCGCCGTGCGCCAGCCCGAGCCCGCGTCCGAAAGCCGCTGAACGGACGCCGCCGCCCGAATCCGGCGGCGGCGCTTCCCGGTTGGCGCCACGGCCGTCCGCCTCGTGGAGCCGGCCCCGGCCGGCGCTCCGTCCCCCAGGGGAATCCAAGCGTCTTCCCCGCTCCATCCGCCCGCCGCCGCCCTGGGGTCCGCTTTCCGCCGCGCCAGCGTGTAAACTCCCCCCTTTTTGGCTCTGGTGGTATGGTGCAAGCCCCTCGGCGCACAGGTTTCAGCGGCCCGACGCTCGTTCGCTTGCTTGCTCGCCTGACGGACGTCGACGTTCCCGAATCCGGACAATCCCTTTCCGACCGGCTCAGCCTCTGGCTGGGCTGGACGGACGCCATCGCGCTCGCCGCCGTGCTGGATGGCAAGCCACCGGCCATGGCGCCGGGCGGCCCGACGTTCGACAGCGAGCAGGACCGGGAAAGCCTGAAGCTGCGGACCACGCTGGCCGATGCCATCGCCAGCGACACCGAGTTCACCGCCGCCCGGCCCCGCGGCCGGCAGCCGCCCTCGCGGACGCAGGCCATGCCCAAGGCGCCGACCGACGCCGACTACTCCAGCTTCCGCCAGCGCTACCTGTCGCTGCAGCACACGATGGAGAACGGCATCGGCGGCCTGCGCAGCCGCCTGCGCGGCATGCTGGCCGGACGCAATCCGGAAATGACCCGGCTGGCGATGGTGGACGCCATCATGGAAAGATCGCTCAGCGTGCGCGAACGCGCCCTCATGACGACTATTCCGACGCTGCTCGGCGCGCATTTCGAGCGGCTGCGCAAGGCCGAGCAATCGGCGCAGGAAGAAGCCGAGGCGGCGGAAATGCCGCCGCCGGCCAAGCCCGGCGCCTGGCTGGACACGTTTCGCAAGGACATGCGCAGCGTGTTGCTGGCCGAACTGGATATTCGTTTTCAACCGGTGGAAGGGCTGCTCGCGGCGCTTCGCACCCGCTAATTAGGACACTATGTCCCGATACCTCATCAATCTGGTCGTTTTTCTTGTGGGCCTGGCCGCGGCAGGCTGGATCGGCGCGGGCTATGTCGGCTCGAACCCATTGGCGCTCGGCGTCACGCTGCTGATCGCCCTGTTCTACATGGCGGGCGCCTTCGAGCTGTACCGCTACGGCCGCGCCACCAGCGGGCTGCGCCAGGCGGTGGCCGGGCTGGAGGCCCCGCCCGCCTCGCTGGCCGGCTGGCTCGACTCCCTGCCGCCCAGCCTGCGCCACGCCGCCCGGCTGCGCATCGAAGGCGAGCGCGCCGCCCTGCCCGGCCCCTCGCTCACGCCCTACCTGGTCGGCCTGCTGGTCTTGCTGGGCATGCTCGGCACCTTCCTGGGCATGGTGGTCACGCTGCGGGGCACCGGCCTGGCGCTGGAAAGCGCCACCGACCTGCACGCCATCCGCGCCTCGCTGGCCGCGCCGGTCAAGGGCCTGGGCTTCGCCTTCGGCACCTCGATCGCCGGCGTCGCCACCTCGGCCATGCTGGGCCTGCTGTCCGCGCTCTGCCGGCGCGACCGCATCCTGGCCTCGCAGCAGTTCGACGCCCGCGTCGCCACCACGCTGCGCCCCTATTCGCAAAGCTACCAGCGCGAGGAAACGCTCAAGCTGCTGCAGCGCCAGGCCGACGCCATGCCGGCCCTGGCCGAACGCCTGCAGGCCATGATCGACGCCGTCGAGCGCCAGGGCCAGGCCATGAATGACCGCCAGCTCGCCAGCCAGGACGCCTTCCAGGGCAAGGCCGAGGCCGCCTACAGCCGCCTGGCCGCCTCGGTCGAACAGACGCTCAAGGCCAGCGTGGCCGACAGCGCCCGCGCCGCCGGCGCGGCGTTGCAGCCTGTCGTGGAAGCCACCATGACCGGCCTGGCGCGCGAGACCGCCGCGCTGCGCGACACCGTGTCCGACGCGGTGCAGCGCCAGCTCGACGGCCTGTCCGCCGGATTCCGCGCATCCACCGCCGACGTGGCCGGCATCTGGGCGCGCGCGCTGGACGGCCAGCAGCGCGCCAACGAAACGCTGGCGAACGACCTGCGCGTCTCGCTGGATCAGTTCGCCTCCACCTTCGAGCAGCGTTCCGCCGCGCTGATGGACGGCATGTCCACGCGCATGGAGGCCTCGGCCGGCAAGCTGTCCGACGTCTGGGACGGCGCGCTGTCGCGCCAGGAACGCGCCGGCGAAAAGCTGGCTGGCGACAACCAGCAGGCCCTGGCCGCCGCCGCCGCCGCGCTGGAGCGCCAATCGGCCGCGCTGGTGCAGGCCGTGAGCCAGTCCCACGCCGACCTGCAAGCCGCGCTGATGGCGCGCGACGAGCAGCGCCTGGCCGCCTGGAACGCATCGCTGGGTTCGGTCTCGGCCTCGCTGCGCCAGGAATGGGAACAGGCGGCGGCGCAGACCGCCGGCCGCCAGCAGGAGATCTGCGACGCGCTGGCGCTGACCGCCCAGCGCATCTCCGACCACACCCAGCTGCAGGCCGGCGAGACCATCGCCGAGATCAGCCGACTGGTGCAGGCCGCGGCCGACGCGCCCAAGGCCGCCGCCGCGCTGCAGGCCGAGCTGGCCGCGCGCGACCAGGATCGCCTGCAGGCCTGGACGGCCACGCTGGAGAGCATGACCGCCGCGCTGCGCCAGGAATGGCAGCAGGCCGGCGCCGAGACGGCCAGCCGCCAGCGCGAAATCTGCGATGCGCTGTCGCTCGCCGCGCAGAACATCTCCGAGCAGGCGCGCACCCAGGCCAGCGGCACGCTGGCCGAGATCAACCGGCTGGTCGACGCCGCCGCCGACGCGCCCAAGGCCGCCCTCGCGTTGCAGGACGAACTGGCCGCGCGCGACCGCGAGCGCCTGGACGCCTGGAGCGGCTCGCTGGCCGAGATGACCGCCGCGCTGCGCCAGGAATGGCAGCAGGCCGGCGCCGACGCCGCCAGCCGCCAGCGCGAAATCTGCGACGCGCTGGCCCTGGCCGCGCAGCGCATATCCGAACAGACGCAGGCCCAGGCCAGCGGCACGCTGGCGGAAATCAACCGACTGGTCGACGCCGCCGCCGACGCGCCCAAGGCCGCCCTCGCCCTGCAGGGCGAGCTGGCCGCGCGCGACCGCGAGCGCCTGGACGCCTGGAGCGGCTCGCTGGCCGAGATGGCCGCCGCGCTGCGCCAGGAATGGCAGCAGGCCGGCGCCGACGCCGCCAGCCGCCAGCGCGAAATCTGCGATGCCCTGCTGCTGGCCGCGCAGGACATCTCCGAGCAAGGCCGCGCCCAGGCCAGCGGCACGCTGGCGGAAATCAACCGCCTGGTCGATGCCGCCGCCGAGGCGCCCAAGGCCGCCGTCGCCCTGCAGGCCGAGCTGGTGGCCCGCGACCAGGCCCGCCTGGACGCCTGGACCGGCACGCTGGCCGAGATGGCCGCCACGCTGCGCCAGGAATGGCAGCAGGCCGGCGCCGATGCCGCCAGCCGCCAGCAGCAGATCTGCGAGGCGCTGGCCGACACCGCCCGCCAGATCTCGGATCAATCGCGCGCCCACGCCAGCGACACGCTGGCCGAGATCAACCGCCTGGTCGATGCCGCCGCCGAGGCGCCCAAGGCCGCCGTCGCCCTGCAAAGCGACCTGGTGGCCCGCGACGAGGCCCGCCTGGATGCCTGGACCGGATCGCTGGCCGACATGGCCGCCGCGCTGCGCGAGGAATGGCAGCAGACCGGCGCCGCCACCGCCAGCCGCCAGCAGGAAATCTGCGACGCGCTGGCCCAGGCCGCGCGCGACATCTCCGAGCACACCCACACCCACGCCAGCGCCACCATCGCCGAGATCGAGCGTCTGGCACAGGCCGCGTCCGAAGCGCCGCGCGCCGCCGCCGAGGTCATCGGCGAACTGCGTCAGAAGCTGTCCGACAGCCTGGCCCACGACAACGCCATGCTGGAAGAGCGCGGCCGCCTGCTCGACACGCTCGCGACCCTGCTGGACGCCGTCAACCTCGCCTCCACCGAGCAACGCGCCGCCGTGGACGCGCTGGTCGGCACCACCTCGGAACTGATGGACCGGGTGGGCGCGCAGTTCTCGGAACGCGTCGAATCCGAAACCGGCAAGCTGGCCGAGATCTCGGCCCAGGTCACCGGCAGCGCCGTCGAAGTGGCCAGCCTGGGCGAAGCCTTCGGCGCCGCGGTGCAGCTGTTCAGCGCGTCCAACGACAAGCTGGCCACGCAGCTCGAACGCATCGAGGCGGCGCTGGACAAGTCCATCGCCCGTGGCGACGAACAGCTCTCCTACTACGTGTCGCAGGCGCGTGAAGTGGTGGACCTGAGCCTGATGTCGCAGAAGCAGATCATTGAAGACCTGCAGCACCTGGCCAGCCAGCGCGCCGACGCGGGAACCGAGGCCGCATGAGCGAGGACTTCGACGCCGGCGTGGACAGCACCGCGCCCACCTGGGCGGTCTTCGGCGACCTGATGTCGGTGCTGCTGGGCTCGTTCGTGCTGATCCTGGTCAGCGTGATCGGCATGCAGCTCGAACTGTCGACCCAGCTGGAAGACGAGGTCAAGCAGCGCCAGGAGGAAACCCATCGCCGCGAAAGCCTGGAACAGGTGCTGGCCGGCCCGCTGGCCGCCGGCCGCGTCACGCTGGTCAACGGCCGCATCGGCATCAGCGGCAGCGTGCTGTTCGCGCTGAACTCCGACCAGCTCCAGCCCGAGGGCCGCGAGCTGCTCAGGAGCCTGGCCGAACCGCTCACCGCCTACCTGGGCACGCGCCAGGAAATCCTGATGGTCAGCGGCTTCACCGACGACCAGCAGGTGCGCGAGGGCAACCGCCGCTTCGCGGACAACTGGGATCTCTCGGCCCAGCGCGCGCTGACCGTCACCCGCACCCTGATCGACGCCGGCGTGCCGTCCTCGTCCCTGTTCGCCGCGGCCTTCGGCTCGGAGCAGCCGGTGGCCTCGAACGCCGACGCCGAGGGCCAGGCCAAGAACCGCCGCGTGGAAATCGCGCCGGTGCCGCGCCTGGCCGGCGACCCGGCCAAGAAACCGAATGAGTGACCACACGCAGGCCGACGCCGGGCGCGAACGGGATCCGATCCCGACCGCCCGGGAAAGAGATCAGGACCGCCAGGCCTTGAGCGCCCCCGTGGACGAGTCCGCCAGCGCCCACGCGGACGCGCCCACCGGCGCCCCCGCCCTGCCCCGCAGCGCCGCCGGCCTGCGCCTGGACGCCTGGCGCGAGCGCGGCGCCGACCGCATGGATCCCGTGCGCTTCCGTTTCATGGAAGCGCTGGAGCGACGCGCCGCTCCGCATGCCGGCGCCGCCCGCGCGCTGCTGGACCAGCGCCTGGCCGCCCTGCTCGACGCCTACGCGGCGGACCTGGAGCGGGACGAGGCCGCGCCCGGCAGCCCCGCGCCCGAGCCGTCGCAAGCGCCTGGCCGCGAGGCGCAGGATTGCGCCGCCGCCGATACGCCCATCGACGGTCCCCTGCCCGCCGACACCCTGGCCAGCCTGGCCCGCGCGCTCGACACCGGCCACGCCGTGCCCTGGCGCGGCGCCTACCCGGAGCTGCCGCTGCTGGACGTGTACCGCGATATCTGGGCCAAGGTCAGCGCCAACCGCCAGCTGCGCCAATCGGAACAGCAGGTGCCCGACAATGCCGGCCCGCTCAATTCCAACAACCTGGTCCACCGCTCGCTGGCGCTGATGCGCCAGCTCTCGCCCGGCTATCTGCACCAGTTCCTGTCCTACCTGGACGCGCTGGCCTGGATGGAGCAGTTCGATGGCGCGGTGGCCGCTGCCAAGGAAGCCGCGCGCGGTTCGGCCAAGGCTGGCGCCAAGGGTGCGGGCAAGGCGGCTAAGCCCGCCGCCGCCAAGCGCAGCCGGGCCAAGACGGCCTGACGCCCCGTCCGATTTGCGCCGGGCCCGGTGCCCGCAGTAAGATACGATCCATATACAAACCATATACGGATCACTTACATGGGCATCGTCAAGATCTCCGAGCAGATGCATGAGAACCTGCGCGTGGCCAGCGCCGCGCTCAGCCGCTCCATCAATTCCCAGGCCGAGCACTGGATGCGCATCGGCATGCTGTCCGAGCTGTATCCCCAGCTGCGCCACGCGGACATCTGCCAGTTGCTGATCCGCATCGAGCAGGCCGAGGGCTTCTCCATCGCCGCCCTGTCCCAGGGCCAACCGCAAGACGCCCAGCGGGAGGCCGCGTGATGGCCAAGAAGGTCTCGATCAAATCCGCCGCCGACATCGAAATGGCCCGCAAGGCCGGCGCGCTGGCGGCCGAAGTGCTGCAGGTGGTGGCCGAGCACGTGCGGCCCGGCGTCACCACCGACGAGCTGGACCGCATCTGCCACGACCACATCGTCAAGGTGCAGCAGGCCATCCCCGCCAACATCGGCTACCACGGCTTTCCCAAGACCATCTGCGCCTCGCCCAACCACGTCATCTGCCACGGCATCCCGTCGTCCAAGGTGCTCAAGAACGGCGACATCCTGAACATCGACGTGGCCGTCATCAAGGACGGCTGGTACGGCGACACCAGCCGCATGTACTACGTCGGCGAACCCAGCCCGCTGGCTCGCAGGCTGGTCCGCACCACCTACGAAGCCATGCGCGCCGGCATCATGGCCGTCAAGCCGGGCGCCACGCTGGGCGACATCGGCCACGCCATCCAGACGGTGGCGCACCGCGAGCACTTCAGCATCGTGCGCGAGTACTGCGGCCACGGCATCGGCCAGATCTATCACGACGAGCCGCAGGTGCTGCACTACGGCCGTCCCGGCGAGGGCCTGGTGCTGCAACCCGGCATGATGTTCACCATCGAACCCATGATCAACGCCGGCAAACCGGCCACGCGCCAGATGCCCGACGGCTGGACCGTGGTCACCAAGGACCGCTCGCTGTCCGCGCAGTGGGAGCACATGGTGGTGGTGACCGACACCGGCCATGAAGTGCTGACGCCCTGGCCCGACGGCTTCGGCGACTATCCGCCCATCCCCTGAGGCGGCTGCCGGGCAGCGCAAGTAGCGGAGTGCCACAACGGACGGCGGCGGCCATGATGGCGTCTCCGCCGTCCTGGCCGCTCACCGCCGCGCCAGGACGGTTCCCGTCCAACGCACCGGCTGCCATCGCCTCCATGTCCTCCCTGTCTCCGGCGTTCCGCCGACTGGCCTCGTCCAACCTGGCCGCCCAATTCTCCGAACAGATCGCCCTGGCCGCCGCGCCGCTGGCCGCCGTGCTGGCGCTGGGCGCCGATGCCGCCCAGACCGGCTATCTGCAGACCGCCCAGACCCTGCCCTTCCTGCTGTTGTCGCTGCCCGCCGGCGTGCTGGCCGACCGCATGCAGCGCCGGCTGCTGATGAGCGCCGCCGAGTGCGCGCGCGCCGTCAGCCTGCTGTGCCTGCTAGCGCTGCTCTGGTCCGGCCAGCTGACCCTGCCGCTGCTGGCCGCGCTGGGCTTCCTGGGCGCCGTCGGCACCGTCGCCTACAACGTGGCCGCCCCCGCGCTGGTGCCCAGGCTGGTGCCGCAGGCCGAGCTGGCCGGCGCCAACCGCTGGCTGGAGCTGGCGCGCAGCGCCGCCTTCTCCGCAGGCCCGGCCGCCGGCGGCGCGCTGGTCAGCGCGCTGGGCGCGTCCGCCGCCTATGCGCTGGCGACCGCGCTGTCGCTGCTGGCCGCCATGCTGCTGGCGGGACTGCCGGCCGACGCGCCCGCCGCGACGGCGACGCGCCGCCACATCGGACGCGAGCTGGCCGAAGGCGCCGCCTTCGTGCTGCGCCATCCGCTGCTGCGGCCCGTGCTGGTCACCGCCGTGTTCTTCAATGTGGCCTGGTTCGTGCTGCAGGCCGTGTACGTGGTCTATGCCATCCGCGACCTGGGGCTGGACGCCGCCGGCGTGGGCCTGACGCTGGGCATCTATGGCCTGGGCATGCTGGCCGGCGCGCTGCTGGCGCCGCGCCTGGCGCGCCGGCTGAGCTTCGGCGCGCTGATCGCCGCCGGCCCGCTGTGCGCGCTGCTGGCCAGCGGCCTGATGCTGCTGACCCTGGCGCGCCCCTCGTCCGCGCTGGCCGCGCTCGCCTTTTTCCTGTTCGGCGCCGGTCCCATCCTCTGGACCATCGCCACCACCACGCTGCGCCAGGCGGTCACGCCCAACGCCATGCTGGGCCGCGTGTCGGCCGTTATCCTGACCGCCACCTTCGGAGCGCGCCCCGTCGGCGCGCTGATCGGCGCGGCCCTGGCCGAGCACGTGGACATCGCCGCCTGCCTGTGGGTCTCGGCGCTGGGCTTCGCGCTGCAGTTCGCCGTGATCTGCGCCTCGCCAGTGCCCAGGCTGCGCACCCAGCCCGAAGCCGTGGCCGGCTGATCCGGAGCGCGGTCGCGGGCTGGCCATGCCTCGCCCAGCGGGCCTCGCCGGCGGCGGTTTGCCGGCGGCGCCGGCACTGTTGCGGCCCGGGAAAACGCAAACTGTATCTGCCGCCTGGACGCGCCATGCCATAGACTGGCCCGGTCGATCGTCCATCCACCCGTCCGCCTCATGCTGAAGATCCTGGGAAAAGCCTCATCCATCAACGTGCGCAAGGTCCTGTGGACCTGCGTCGAACTCGGCCTGCCGTTCGAGCGCGAAGACTGGGGCTCGGGCTTCCGGCCCACCGATGCCCCGGCCTTCCTGGCGCTCAACCCGAACGCCATGGTGCCCGTCATCCAGGACGGCGACTTCACGCTGTGGGAATCGAACAGCATCATCCGCTACCTGGCCAACCAGTACGGCGACGGCGCGCTCTACCCCGCCGAACCGCGCCTGCGCGCCAGGGTGGATCAATGGATGGACTGGCAGGCCACGGACCTGAACCGCTCATGGAGCTACGCCTTCATGGCCCTGGCGCGCCAGTCGCCCGCCCATCAGGATCCCGCCGCGATCCAGGCCTCGCAACAGGCCTGGACGCAGTTCATGGGCATCCTGGAACAGCGCCTGCAAGCCACCGGCGGCCATGTGGCGGGCGCCGGCTACTCGCTGGCGGACATTCCCGTCGGCCTGTCGGTCAACCGGTGGTTCGAGACGCCTTTCGCGAAGCCGGCGCTGCCGGCGGTGGCGGCCTACTACGACCGGCTGGCATTGCGCGAGGGCTACCGGCGGCATGGCCGCAATGGCGTGGCCTAGGACCGGCATTCCCGCCTGGCGGCAACGCGGCCAGCGCTCAGCCGCCCGCCAGCAGCACCAGCGCGTGCAGGCCCACCCCGATCAGCCCGCCCACCAGCGTGCCGTTGAAGCGGATGTACTGCAGGTCGCGGCCCACGCTCAGCTCCAGCTCGTCGACCAGATGGCGCTCGTCCCAGTTCTTGACGGTGCGCGCGATATGCCCGGTGACGCCGGCGCGCAGCCTGCCGGTGAGCCGGCGCGCCGCGCCCAGCACGTGGCGGTTCAGCGCCTCGCGCAGCGCCGCATCCTCCGCGAGCTTGCGGCCCATCGCCAGCAAGGCGCTTTCCAGATGCGCGGCCAGCGCCGAGTCCGGCGTGGACAGGTCGCGCCGCAGCGCCGCGTGGATGTCGTCCCATAGTCCGCGCACGTACTCCTGCACCTTCGGGTGATCGATGGCGCGCTGCTTGAGCGCCTCGGCCTGCGCCGCCAGCGCCGGATCGCTGCGCAGCCGTCCGATATAGTCCTGCAGCCAGCCCTCGTAGTCCTGGCGCACCGGATGATCCGGCTGCGACAGCACTTCGCGCAGCTCCTGCACCAGCGCGCGCGCCAGCCGGTCGGCCAGGTTGTCGGCGATGCCGTCCACCGAGGCGATCACGTCCACGGCCGCGATGATGCGCGGCCATTCCTTGCGCGCGAACTTCACCAGCAGATTCGAGGCGCGCTCGCGCACCTCTTCCGTGCCCAGGTAGCCGCCCAGCCGCTCCAGCGCGGCGTCCAGCAGCTCCTGATGGCGTCCGTCGCGAGTCAGCAGGCCCAGCACCTCGCCGGCCGTGGCGGACGCGTCCCAGCGCCGCAGGTTGGACACCACGAACTCCTGGATCACGCCGCGCACCGCGCGGTCGTCCAGCAGATCCAGCGTCTGCAGCGCCACGCGGCGCGCGCCCTCGCTCAGGACGCGCGCCTGCCGTGGCCGCTCGAGCCAGCGGGCCAGGCGCGCGGCCGGATCGAACACGCGCAGTTTTTCCAGCAGCGTGTCCGGGTCCAGGAAATGGTCGCGCACGAACACGGCCAGGTTGTCGCCGATGCGGTCCTTGTTGCTGGGAATGATGGCCGTGTGCGGAATCGGCAGCCCCAGCGGCCGGCGGAACAGCGCCACCACCGCGAACCAGTCCGCCAGCGCGCCCACCGTGGCCGCCTCGCAGAACGCCCGCACCCAGGCCCAGACGCCCTGCCCGCCCATCGCGTGGCTGGCCACGAAACCGCCCAGCATGGCGGCCAGCAGGAGCAACGCGGCGATCTTCATGCGCCGCAGCTGCGCGCGCCGCGCGTCCGAGGCCAGGGAGGAATGAGGAACGGCGGGCGTGTCGTGGCGAGGCGTGTCGGTCATGCGGTCGTGGCGCTCGAGGGACGAATCAGCTTTGCAGCATACCAAGCGCGCGCCGCCCGCCGACCGCCTGTCGTTCCCGCCTCGCAAATGTGCCTTGCGCGCTGGCGCCAGGCCGTGGAAACCCTTGATTGACAAGGCATGACCCGTGACGCCTAATGCATCGATCCAATAAAAAAGACATATGTCCGATATACTGGACATAGCGATCACCACCACCGCTTCCATCCAAAGGGGAATGCCATGACCACTTCCGTACGCGCCGGCCTGCTGTCGCTGGCCGCCGCCGCCCTCCTGTCCGCCGCGCCCGCCCAGGCCGGCAAGCTCGAAGACGTGCTGGCCCGCGGCCATCTCGTCCTGGGCACCGGCAGCACCAACGCGCCCTGGCATTTCAAGAGCGCGGACGACAAGCTGCAGGGCTTCGACGTGGACATGGGCCGCATCATCGCCAAGGCGCTGTTCGGCAATCCCGACAAGATCACCTACGTCAACCAGTCGTCCGACGCGCGTATCCCCAACATCACCACCAACAAGGTCGACATCACCTGCCAGTTCATGACCGTGACGGGCGAACGCGCCCAGCAGGTCGCCTTCACCATTCCCTACTACCGCGAAGGCGTGGGCCTGATGCTCAAGGCCGACGGCAAGTACGCTGACTACGCCGCGCTGAAGGAAGCCGGCTCGTCCGTGACGATCTCGGTACTGCAGAACGTCTACGCCGAACCGATGGTGCGCGCCGCGCTGCCCAAGGCCAATGTCGACCAATACGAGTCCGTGGACCTGATCTACCAGGCGCTGGCCTCGGGCCGCGCCGACGCGGTGGCCACCGATCAGTCCTCGCTGGCCTGGTACATGACGCAGAATCCCGGCCGCTTCAAGGACGCCGGCTATGGCTGGAACCCGCAGACCTACGCCTGCGCCGTCAAGCGCGGCGACCAGGACTGGCTCAACTTCGTCAACACGGCCCTGCACGAAGCCATGACCGGCGTCGAATTCGACGCCTATGCCAAGTCGTTCAAGACCTGGTTCGGCAAGGACCTGCCGCCGCCGCAGATCGGCTTCCCGGTCGAATACCGCTGATCCTCGCCCGCGGCGGGGCCGTCCCCGCCGCCACCCTGCTTGCGGGAACGACGCATGGACTACACGCTGAATTTCGGCGCCGTCTGGCGCAACTTCGAGTACCTCATGAGCGGCCTGGCGCTGAGCCTGGGCCTGGCCGCGGTTTCCATCCTGATCGGCGCGGCGATCGGCCTGGCCCTGGCCTTCGCGCTGACATCCAGGCGCCTGACGCTATCCGCGCCGGCGCGGCTGTACGTCACGCTGCTGCGCAACCTGCCCATCCTGGTGCTGGTGCTGTTCGCCTATTTCGCGCTGCCCCAGCTGGGGGTCCGGATCGACAAGATCAGGAGCTTCATGCTGGTGCTGTCGCTCTATTCCGGCGCCTACCTGGCCGAGGTGTTCCGCGCCGGGCTACTGTCGATCCCGCGCGGCCTGACCGAGGCAGGACTGGCGATCGGCCTGACGCCCACGCAGATCCGCGCGACCATCATCGCGCCACTGATGCTGCGCAACGTGCTGCCCTCGCTGTCGTCCACGATCATCTCGCTGTTCAAGGACACCTCGCTGGCGGCCGTCATCGCCGTGCCCGAACTGACCTTCGCCGCGCGCAAGATCAACGTCGAGAGCTTCCGCGTCATCGAGACCTGGATCGTCACGTCCGCGCTCTATGTCGCCTGCTGCTTCCTCATCGCCGCCGCGCTGCGCCTGATCGAGCGCCGCCTGGCGCTGCCCAGGTGAATCCCATGTCGCAGACCTTTCTTGAACAACTGTGGGCCGCCCGCCAGGTCATCCTGAACGGCCTGGCGGTCTCGGTGTCGATCTCGCTGCTGGCCATCGCCGCGGGCTCCGTCCTGGGCGTGCTGGCCGGCCTGGCGCTGACCTATGGCGGCCGGGCCGCGCGCCTGGCGCTGCGGACCTACATCGACATCGTGCGCGGCACGCCGGTGCTGGTCCTGGTGCTGGCCAGCTATTACGTGTCGGCGGCCATCGGCCTGGACCTGGGGCCCTTCGCGGCCGGCGTGCTGGCGCTGGCGGTGTTCTGCTCGTCGCACGTCGGCGAGATCGTGCGCGGCGCGCTGCAGGCCATTCCCCGGGGCCAGACCGAAGCCGCCAAGGCCATCGGCCTGAGCTTCGCCCAGACCTTCTCGTCGGTGCTGTGGCCGCAGGCGCTGCGCCAATGCCTGCCGGCGTGGGTCAATACGGCGGCCGAGATGGTCAAGGCGTCCACCCTGCTGTCCGTCATCGGCGTCGCCGAGCTGCTGCTGCGCACGCAGGAAATCATCTCGCGCAACTTCATGAGCCTCCAGTTCTATTTCCTGGCCGGAGGCCTGTACTTCATCGTGAACTTCGGCATCGAGCGCCTGGGCAAATACGTCGAGCGCAAGACCGCGCTGCCGTCCTGAGGAGATCACCACCATGGCCAACACCATCCTGGACATCGCGGGCCTGCGCAAGGCCTACGGCCAGAACGAAGTGCTCAAGGGCGTGGACTGCGCCGTGCGCGAAGGCGAAGTCATCTCCATCATCGGCTCGTCCGGCTCGGGCAAGACGACCCTGCTCCGATGCATCAACATGCTGGAGGAATTCGAGGGCGGCACCATCCGGCTGGACGGCGAGGAAATCGGCTACCACGTCGAAGGCGGCCAGCGCCGGCGCAAGAGCGAGAAGGACATCGCCCGCCAGCGCGCGCTAACCGGCATGGCCTTCCAGCAGTTCAATCTGTTCCCCCACATGAGCGCGGCCGAGAACGTCATGCTGGGCCTCATCAAGGTCAAGAAGCTGGACAAGGCCCAGGCCCGCGCCATCGCCGGACAATGGCTGGAACGCGTGGGCCTGGCGGCGCGCGCCAACCACTACCCCGGCCAGCTCTCCGGCGGCCAGCAGCAGCGCGTGGCCATCGCCCGCGCCATCGCCATGGCGCCCAGGCTGATGCTGTTCGACGAAGTGACCTCGGCGCTGGACCCCGAACTGGTGGGCGAGGTGCTGCAGGTCATCAAGGCGCTGGCGGCCGACGGCATGACCATGCTGCTGGTCACGCACGAAATGCGCTTCGCCTACGAAGTATCGTCCCGCGTCATCTTCATGAACCAGGGCGTCATCTGCGAAGAAGGCGACCCCAGGGAGATGTTCGCGCGCCCCCGGACCGAGCGGCTGGCGGAGTTCCTCAAGTCGTCGAGCTTCAGCTAGGGCCCGATCGCCTATGATGGCCGTCCGCGACTTGCGGACGGATCCGCCACCGGCGGATCCCACCGGAACGAGGTACTGGAGATGAACATGGCCGACGCCCCCGGCGACACCGTGGCGAAACGCACCCGGGGGCTGGACCGCGCGTTCGAGATCCTGGAATTCCTGCGCGTGCGGCGCCAGCCCCTGCGCCCCAACGAGATCGCCGCGGCCATCGGCGCGCCGCGTTCGTCCGTCTATGAGCTGGTCAACCTGCTGCTCGAGCACGGCATGCTCGAATACCAGGGCGGCGACGGGCGCGTCTTCCTGGGCCGCCGCCTGTATTTCCTGGGCACGGCCTACGCCGAACAGTTCGACCTCATGCGCGAATGCGACCGCATGCTGGTCCGGCTGGCCGAGGAAACCCGCGAAACCGCGCAAATGTGCCTGCTCGAAGGCAACAAGTACACGGTCGCCATGATGCGCGAGGGCCTGCGGCCGTTCCGCATCTCGTCCAGCGTGGGCGAGCTGGTTCCCATCCCCTGGACCGCGTCGGGCCGGCTGCTGCTGGGGCACCTGTCGGACCCGCAGATCAGCGCGCTGATCCCGCCTGAGGACTTCGTCATGCCCGATGGCGGCCGGCTCGCGGCCGCCGATTTCATCGCCGAGGTCCGGCGCGCCGCCAGCGACGGCTACTTCGCCTTCAACAGCGTGGTCGAAAACTTCACCCACTGCTTCGCCGCGCCCGTCCGCCAGGCCGACGGCGCCTGCATCGCCACGCTCTGCCTGGTGACGCCGCGCGAGGACGGCCTGAACAACCGCGACGCCTATCTCGACAGCCTGCTGCGGGCCGCCCGCGAGATCTCCGAGAAACTGGGCTTCAATCCCTCACCGGCGCGCGCCTCGCGCGCCTGAGCCTCGGCGGCCACTGGCCGCCGCAATCGCTTCCGCGCCCGCCTCGCTCGCCACTCGTCGCGCATGGCGCATTGCTGGCGCGGTGCGGCAGCGCTCGCGGCTGGCACTTTGAAACGATGCAATGCATCGATTGCTCGCGGCCCGGGTTTCCCCATGTAAATGCGGGGCAGTCGCCGGGTACCAGTTTCAAATTCAGATTTGTCTTATGCCGCCATTCCGATGGCCATAGTCTAATTCCGTGGCAGAAAAAGCAATGCGCGCACGCCTCCCTCCGGGAGGTCGTTTATTTTCACGCGCCTGTTTTTCGACCCCATGCATCAACCCTGCTCGTGGCCAGACCCAAGACCAAGATCCGCTGCTCGCCTCCCCGCAGAAACTCAGCAAAGCAATCAGAAATTCCCGAGGACGTTTAATGAGATTCCACCTATCCGGCGCAGCCGCCCTGCTCGCGGCGTTCATCCTGACGGGCTGCAACACCATCAGCCCCGCGCGCGTCTCAGAGGAACCCGAGGCACGAAACCAGGAAGAAAAATGCTATCAAGAGTTTTCCGCGCTGAAGAACCTGGATCCGGCGACCTACGAAAAATACCGTGAGCAGATGAATGCCATCGACGAGAACTTCCGGATCTACAAATCCAACGAAACGCTCATCGACGAAAACGCCTCCGAAATCATGCTGACGGAAGTGAAGAAAATGCTCTCCCTGGTTTGCGTTCGAATCAACAGCGCGGTCTATTCCAATATGAGGACCCGCGCCCAAAGCCTGAACAAGCTATGAGAAAGTACGCCTACGCGACGCTTTGCGGCACGCTGCTGTTCTCCGGCAAGGCGGCGTTTGCCATCGAAACCAGCCTGCTGGACCGGCTGGCCCAGGAGCGCATCATCGGCGACGGACAGGCCCGCCCCCAGGCCTATCCCGTTCCCTCACAGCCCGGCGCGCCGCGCGCAGCCAGCCCGGCCCAGGCGCCCAGCGCCAACGCGGAACTCGTCGGCCAATTGCGACAGGCGAACGAACAGCTCCAGGAACTGGAACAGAAGCTGGCCGCGACGGAACAGGGCAACGCGCTGCTCACCGAGCAGCTGGCGCAGCGGCAGGCCCAAGGGAGCCGCTCGCCGGAATCCAGCGCCCTGGCCGCCGAGCAGGAACAGAATCAGGCCCGCATCCGCGAACTGGGCCAGCGGCTTGAAGACGCGCAAGCGCAAAGAGACGCCCTAGCGGCCGAACTCGCCAGCGCCAGGACGGCAACGGCAGGCAACGCCTCCCAAGACAGCGCGCTCAGCGCCGCCCTGGGCACAGCCCGAACCGAGATCGCCAGCCTGAAACAACAGACGGCGGACCTGCAGGCCGCCAACCAGCAGCTCAGGGATCAGCAACTGAGGGACCAGCAGGCCGCGCAATCCGCGCAACAGGCCAAGGCTGACAAGACGGACGGCGCCGGACGCATCGTCATCAACGACGCGGCGCCAAAGGACGTGCGCGTCAGCTATGCCGTCGGCGCCTGGTACGCGGAAAGCGCGCCGCAGGAAACCCAGAAGTTCGCGTCCATCGGCAAGAAGCTGGACCTGCAGGCGTTCTCGCAGGGCTTCACCGACAAGATCAACAATCGCCTGCAGCTGCCCCAGGCCAAACTCTCGGCCGAACTCGACGGCGCGCAACAGCAGCTGGAAACCGCCATGCTGTCCAAGAATGAAAAAGAGAGCAAGGTCCTGCTGGCGGCGGCCGCGAAGGAAAAAGGCGCGGTCAAGATGCCGGACGGCGTGATCTACAGGATTCTCGACAAAGGCAAGTCGCCGAGCGTGTCGGACAAGAACGAAATCCTGTTCGACATCGAAGAACAGCTCTCCACGGGCGAAGAACTGGTCCGGGAAACTCGCAGCAGCCACGTCAAGGACCTGCCGCCGCTGTTCCAGAGCATCGTCAAACAGCTGGGGCTTGGCGGCTCGGCGAAGATCCTGACCCCCGTGACGCAGGCCCATGCCGCATCGGGTATCCCGCCGGGCACCGTTTCGATCATCACGATCAAGCTTGCCGGCATCAAGTAAGGCCCGTAACCATCCCGCCCGGCGGCGCGTCACGCGCCTTCTGCGTGATGCCGCCCACATGCGGAAGGCCATTCCTGGGCGGTCCGCTCTCCCGGGCCGGGGCGCCTCCAAGGCGCCGAGGGCAAGATCGACTACTGCCATAATTTGGCAGTTGCACCGCCTAGCATGAGGGCTCATTCACACAATACGGAGCCCATCTTGCCCTCTCCCATCCCCGCCCGCCTCAACCTGTTCCTGCTGTACGTCGCCGACCCGCTGGCCAGCGTGGCCTTCTATCAGCGCCTGCTCGACCGCGACCCGCTGGATGCCTTTCCAAGCTATGCCGCCTTTGCCCTGGACGGCGGCTACGTGCTGGGCCTGTGGGCCTCGCACCGGGTCAGCCCGCCGCCGCCCGTTTCGGGCCACCGCAGCGAAATCGCGTTCACGGTCGACGACGACGAAGCCGTGCGCAGCCTCCACGCGCACTGGCTGACGCTGGGCGTGCCCATCGAGCAGTCGCCCGTCGCCGAAGTCTTCGGGCTGACCTTCGTCGCCCTGGATCCCGACGGCCACCGCATCCGCGTCTGCCCGCGCTGACCGCCAGGGCAGTCACGCCCGTTCAAGACCCGGCGCGACGCCCGCGCGAGCATGGCGGCTTTGCCAGGAACCGCGCCATGCACGACCCGACCGCCGCCGGCGGCCCCATCGAATCGCCCGCCACGTCCGCGCCCGTCCCGCCGGAAAAAGTCGTCATCGTGGTGTCGGCCGGCCTGGCCCTGGGCCAGGCGGCCAACGCCGCCGCCTGCATCGCCGCCGGCCTGGGCGCGGGCCTGCCCGGCTGGGCCGCTCGGCCGCTGCGGGATGTGGACGGACTGCAATCATCCGCCATCTCGCACCTGCCCATCATCATCCTCAGCGCCAGTGACGCGCAGATGGCCGCGCTGTGCGACCGCCTGCCCATGGAGCCGCCCGCCGGCGGCGGGCTGGCGCTGTTTCCCGCCTATGCGCAAGGCATCCACGACTGCCACGCCTATTGGGAACGCCACCGGGAATCCGCGCATCGCGGCCAGCCCATGCTGGGCATCGGGGTGGCCGGCGCGCGGCGGTGGGTCAACGGACTGACGGGCAGCCTGCCGATGCTGCGCTAGGCCGCCGCGATGGCACGCGCCCGCGCAAGGCCGTCAAGAACGTCGGAACGCCCTAGCCCTTCTTCGGCGGCTGAGCCTCCAAGAACTCGGCGCAATCCGGCACCGGCGTCGCGGGCCGATACACCGAACCGTCCTCTTTCCACTTGTAGGTCACGGTATAGCTGCACTGTTTGTCGGCCTGCGGCTGCGACTGCGCCGCCGTCGGCGCCGGCAACTTGCTCGAATCCGCATAGCGGCTGGCCCCCGCCGGTGCGCGCGTGGCCTGAGTGATGACCTGCAGGTCCGGATACGACTGCCCGCCCGCCACCGCCTTGAGCACGGCGTCGTAGCGATACTGATCCATGCAATTAGCCTCGCGTCGCTGCTGATCCGCTTCGTTGAAGCAGGACCGGATCGAAGCCTGGGCGCTAAAGGGCATCAGGTGCACCAGGCCCGAGACCTTCTGGTCCAGATCGACCATGAACAAATACAGGTCCTTGCGCGAGAAACTGCCACCCGAAAACTGGATTTCCTGCTTGTAGTCCGGCGCGGCGGGGCCGATCACGCCCACCAGGGCGCGCTCCTCGCTCAGGCGGATCAGGTGCGGCCAGACAGTGAAGTGGGAAAAGTTCGGAATATCCGGCAGGTCCCAGATGCGGTAATCGGCGCGCAGGGTACGGCTGGACGCGAAAGGCCCGTTGTCCTCGAAACCACCGTCCAGCTTGATGCCTACGCACCAGTCGGTCTGCTCGTTGCAGTACAGCTTGTTCTGCGGGTTCAGCTTCAACGGTTCGACATCGGGCTGGGCCGCGGCGGCAATGGCGGGCAAGGCGGCGCACATCAGCAGCGCAAGGGTCTTCTTCATCGTGGTACCTGATGGGCAGTAATACGGTGGCACATTGTGGCGCAGTTTTTCCGGCGGAGCGTCACCAATTGTTTAAAGGACTACGAATTCTTGAAAGCCGGCTTGCGGGGGGTGACCCACTGCCCTTGCCGGGCCCCTCCAATCGCTGGCCCGCCGTCTTTTTACCTGCCTATCTTTTGCCTGCCTGTATTGACCCAGCAGAACCTGCTCAGGTTAAGTGGCTAATGCAAACGCCTCAGCCGGAGTCTTCATGTCGAGCGCCTGGTGCGGGCGTCGGTGATTGTAAAAACGTATCCAGTCGCCTACAACGCGGCTGGCGTGCTGGATATTCTCGAAGCGATGCCGATGCGCGCATTGTTCTTTGAACGTACGGATCACGCGCTCAA